>QNCF01000050.1 GCA_003644395.1 Candidatus Omnitrophota bacterium | reverse complement strand
TGATGGAGAAAATGTAATAATTAAAATTTCAGATACAGGCAAGGGTATACCACCTGAAATTATCAATGATATATTCAAACCATTCTACACCACAAAACCAGATGGTTCTGGAATAGGGCTTTCACTTGTGAAAGAATTTGTTAAAGCAAATTCTGGAAAGATAGATGTTAAAAGTGAGGTAAATAAAGGGACTGAATTTACCATCACATTTCCTGTTCCACACAATTTATAAATTAATATTCTTCACACCTGACCTGGTAAAAACTCTTTGGATGCTCACATAAAGGACACTTTTCAGGAGGTTCTTTTCCAAAATGGATATAACCGCATTCTCTGCAAAACCACCAGATCTCTTTCTCTTTTTTGAATACTGTCCCTGCTTCTACCTCTTTCAATAGTTTCTTAAACCTTTCCTCATGGTGCTCTTCAGCCTTTGCAATGGCTCTTAAACGACTGGCAATTTCAGGCAAATTTTCTTTTTCGGCTATATCAGCAAACTCCGGATACATCTTTTCATGTTCATAGTTCTCACCGGCTATTGCTGCTTTCAAATTTTCAACTGTAGTACCCAGTATTGCAGGAACTGTCACCTCAACTTTTATTTTATCAAATTTTTCTCCACTTTTCTTTTTCAGTCCATTGATTAACTCCAACAGCACCTCTGCATGCTCTTTTTCATTCTCTGCTGTAATAAGGAAAATTTCTGCAATCTGTTCAAATCCCTCTTTTCTGGCAATTTTGGAATAGAAAGTATATCTATTCCTCGCCTGACTTTCTCCAACAAAAGCCTTTGCTAAATTTTCAATTGTCTTTTCCACTCTTTCCCTCCTTTCAATTTTATAAAAAAAGCTGGGGGAATAGGATTCGAACCTATACTCCGGGATCCAGAGTCCCGTGTCCTACCGTTAGACGATCCCCCAGCTTCAAAATCCATTTATTCCTTTTTCCTTAAAATAATTTTATAATCCTGATTTTCCTTTCTCAAGATTATATGCCCTTCTCTTGCAAGCCAGCCAACACTCATAAGAATAGCATCTCTATCCTTTTCAATAACTTTCAAAATGTTGCTGAGTGTTGTTTCATTATACTTATCAAGATACTGCAATATCTCACCTGCTATAAGTCCAATTTCTGTTATCATTTTACCTCCATTTTAATGTTATTTTATCATTCTTCACCTCTTTTGTGAAGCGATCCACATCTCGGACATTGAGATATTTCATCATCTTTACTGTTGATATAAACATAAAAACATATCGGGCATTGCCAGAGAGAATCTTTACTTTCCCTTTTTATCACCTTTCTCCTCTTTTCAGATAAAAACCAGAGGATAAGAATTAACAAACTGAAAATCAAATATATTGAAACTGCAAAGTCAAGCCTTATCTTTATCATTCCAATCTAAACCTGAATGTTATTATTCCCCAAACATTATAATTTTCTGTAGATGGTTCAAAAATCCATTTTCTCAAAAAAGCCTCAGCAATTAAATCAAGTTCAGGGTATCCGGAAGAGGTTATGATTTCTGTATCAACAACCTTTCCCTGAGGAGAAATCCAGAATTTTATTCTAACATTCCCCTCAATCCCTTCTTTCTTAGCCCATTCAGGATACTCAGGTGAAACTTTATAAATAATTCTCCTTTTACCACCAGGGCCTTCAATCTCTTCACTTATCTTTCCTGCACTTTTTTCTTTTTCTCCAAAAATAGAGGGGAGAGAGGGAATATTTATTCTTGTTTCTGCAATTTTAAAATTTTCAGGTATTTCTGTCAGAATTGTATGCCTGTTCAACCCTGTAATCTCTTCATTTGCTTTTTTAAAAACTTCCTTTTCAATAGATAAGAATATTTTCTCGTAATGTGGGAGAACAACTGGAATTTTTGGAAATGGTTCAATTTCAACAAGATTTATTTTCTCCTTACCTATTTGAGGTTTATATACTCTGAATTCAACAGGGATATATCTTTTCCTCTTTGGTGGAAGAACTATTGAGAAAAGTGGAAGAATTGAAATATGTAAAATTAGACTTATTAAAAAAAGTTTTAAGAGCAGATTTTTACCTTCCATTTTTATTCAATTTTCGGCATTGTAGCTATTGCTATCTTTTCTATCCCTGTCTTTCTTGCCACATCCATTACCTTTACTATATCTCCATGTTTTGCATCCTTATCCCCTTTTATAACAATTATTAAATTTTTATTTCTTTTTTTCTCTTCCAGTAATAGTTTTTCAAGTTCATCAATACTTACACATCTCTCTTTGAAAAATATAAGACCTTCTTTTGAAACACTGACAAAAATCTCCTTCTTTTCTATCTTCTCTGTCGTTGTGGCAGTGGGCAATTTTATCTTTATCCCCGGTTGCATAATAAAACTTGATGTAAGCATAAAATAGATAAGCTGGAGAAGCACAACATCAACAAGAGGAGTTAAATTCAACTCACCTTTCTTTATTGAATAATGCCTTCTGAATTTCATTATTCTTCCTCTGATTTTAAAAGAAAGAATATATCCATAATTCTTGTTGCACTTTTTTCCATCTGGAGTATAAGATTGTTAACTTTACTGACAAAATAGTTATAAGAAAGATGTGCTGGAATTGCCACAGCCAATCCTCCAACTGTGGTTATCAATGCCTCCCATATCCCCCTTGCAAGATCGGATGGATTTACAAGTCCTCCCTTTGCTTCAATAACCATAAACCCTTTTATCAATCCTGTAACAGTGCCGAGTAATCCCAAAAGTGGTGCAACAGTTGCAATTGTTGCCAATATCCCGAGATATTTTTCAAGTTGTGGAATTTCATAAGATGCAGCATCCTCAATCGCTTCCTTTATCTCTTCTCTACTTCTATCACATTTCAAAATCCCCTCCTTTATAATCCTTGGGACAGGCTGAGTATATTTATCACAGAAATCCAGGGCTTCTTTTATCTTTCTCCTTTTCAAGATTGCTTCAATTTGAGTGAGAAATTTTTCTGTATCTATTTCTGCCCTCTTTAAAGTAATTAATTTTTCTATAATTATCGCAAGAGTCAATGCCCCACAGAGAATGATGGGGATCATTATAAGTCCACCTTTAATTGTAATTTCAAGTAAACTCATTTATTCCTCCTTAAAATTCAATCAAAAAGAATGTTAATATTTCTCTTCCTTCAGCTGGATACCCTTTAAAAAGATTATATTCTTTACCTGTAATATTGTTTAGTCTAATTCCAAAAATAGTATCTTTTCCAATCTTATAAAGCAGAGATGAATTGAGGATTGCGAAACTCCCAAATACACCATCTGAAAATTTTCTTTTACCTTTATGCTCAATCCACAATTTCCCTTCAAATTTTCCTTTCTTCAAAAAAATACCTGCTTTCCCCTCACCTTCAGGAAGATAATTTACATCCTTATTATAAAAATCTCTTTTATAATCCATAAAAATCCTCACATTTTTTAATTTTTTGGAAACCCCAATTCCTGCACTGGAACAGAATGCATCCTCAACACCAACAGGTTCAGCAAGATAATTTAAATCAATATCATCCCATATATAAAATCTTTTCAATAAATTTGCTGATAGATTTATGTCAAATGAAAATGACCCGTTTCTTTTTGAATATTTAACCATAAATTTATACTTTTCAAATGGTTTGAGTTTTTCACCTTTTATTTCCTTATAATTGAAATTTATAAAATCATACCAGAAGTCAGGAATTGAGTAATCTGATTTTAAACTTACAGAGAAATTACCAAAATTCCCATCAAAGTATGGCAGAAATCTCACACCTTCTCCAGAAATGAATTTAATTGAACCTCCAATTTTAAAATTTTCCTTAGAAAATAGAATTCCTGAAGAAAATGTACAGTTTAAGAATTCATCAATAAAATCATAAATCTGTAAGAAGTTCTTATTTTCTATTTTTGATTTTTTAAAAGAGAACAGAAATTTAAGAAA
The DNA here is from genome assembly GCA_003644395.1 of Candidatus Omnitrophota bacterium. Classification (GTDB taxonomy): domain Bacteria; phylum Ratteibacteria; class UBA8468; order B48-G9; family JAFGKM01; genus B48-G9. The sequence goes on along the minus strand of QNCF01000050.1, from coordinate 4,760 downwards.
ATGGCTTCTCATATTCTCAACAGAATAATAATTATGTGATATTTTAAATTTGACCGGTTTTATATTCTCAAAAAGAATTTTCATACTGTATGAATTCCTTGATTCTGTAAATGGAGAAAATACAGGGCCAGGAAGTCCCATATTTCTATTTAAAAAACCGAAAGAGATATTTTTTTCTTCCATTTTATACTTAAAGGAAATTTCCTTATGAATGAAAGAATCATTTTCTCTGTAGCCATTTGAAAATATATTACAAAAATTTAAATTATAATTTTTGCAATTCCTTGAAAAATAAATTTTGAATGAAGGGTAACTCCCGACTTCAACCACAATTTTATTTTCTTTTCCCTTTCTTTCCTCTTTCTTTATATTTAAAACTGGAAGGGGAGGGAATTTTATCTCCAATTCTGGAATGGAATAGGAGAAAATTTCTGTTTTTTTTATTGAAAGGTCTTCTCCAACAATTTCCTCTTCCAGTTTTATCTGCTGTGCTTTTGCATTATTTATGAGGAAGAAAATTATGAAAAAAAGAAATATCTTCTTCATTTTGGCAATTCCTTCAATCTCTTCTCTGCCAATTCTTCCCATTCCTTTATATTGGGATAAAAAGTTATAATCTCAAGAAGTTTCTCTTTTGCCTTCACCACATCATTCTTTTTAAGATACAAATTTGAAAGGAAATATAAAGATTCTGCTTTCAAAGAAGGTATTCTTTTTGAAACATTTAAAAGAAATTTTTCTGCCTTTTTGTATTCTTTTAGATAATAAAGGCTCTCTCCATAAAGGAGTTTTATCTCATCATCCCCATTTTTTAAAAATTTTTCACATAATTTTTTTGCATCTTTATATTTTTTCTGGTATATAAGTGCTCTTATATAAAGTGGTTTTGATATTGAAGAAAGCGGACTTTCTGGAAAATACTTAAGCAATTTTTTGAAATATTTCTCAGCATCTTTAAATTTTTTATTCTCATAATTGTGTTTTCCCAGAATAAAAAGGATATGAGAAGAAAATTTGCTTTCAGGCTTCCTTTCAAGAACTCTCTTCCATATTGATTCTGCTTTTTCAAAATTCCCTTTTTTATAATAGCAATATCCAAGCCCAAAATATGCTGAAAATACATTATCATCTTTATATTTTGAAATGTAATCTTTGAAATAATTTATTGATTTATCAAACTCCCCTTTATTAAAGTAAATAAATCCGAGCTGTAAAATTACATCAGGTAAAAGTGGTTCAAATTTATTTTCAATTATTTTCACCAGAAAATTCTCTGCATCATCCCATTTCTCCTGAAGAATATTTAACCTTGAAATTTCAAAAAGGGCATAATTTTTGAGTTTTTCATCTTTTGCTTCTTGAATAATCTTTTCAAGATATTCTTCACATTCTTTATAATTTTTTTCTTTTTTAAGTATTGTAGCCTTCTGGAATAATGCCCATAATTTTAATTCTTCAATTTTTGAATTTTTCAAAACAATATCATAGAACTTTTTAGCATTTTCAATATCCCCTATGTTTAAACAGCAATCTCCCAGTTTCAGGTAAATGTCATAGATTATCTTTTTATCAGAAATTGAAGGGAGAGATTTTTCAAAATAATATTTAGCCTTCCCAAAACGGTTTTCATTATAAAATATAAGTCCCAGGTAATAATATCCAAATGGAGAAAATTTTGAATCAGGGAATCTTGTTATGAGTATTTTAAAGAGTTTTTTGCTTCTGTTTATATTTCCTGAATTGAAAAGAGATATACCTTTTTTTGCAATTATCTGACTTATATCACTTTCAATATCAATATTTCTGCCAAATTTTTTACTGTAATCTTTATAGAGATTGAGGAGTTTTTCTATTTTGCCTTTTTTGATATAGATGTAAAAAAGGTATTCAAACGATTCTTTTAAATATTTAGAATCAGGGTATTTTTCCATTAAGTTGATAAGTTTTTCTTCAGCTTCATCCAGTCTATTCAGTTTTATAAGGCTGGCTGAATAGAGCAGGTATGCATAATCAATATATTGTTTTTCAGGATTTTTAAAAAATTTTTCAATCTGTCTGATTGAAAGTGAATAGAGGCCATTCTGGTATGCCTTAATCGCCATTTTCAAATAATCCGCACCTGTATATGAGAGGAGAGAAATTTCAGAGATGAGAAAAATAATAAAAAACCTCTTCAAAATCCTCATTTTGGTAAAAACCAGGTGGGTGACTGAAAAAACAGTCACCCACCCAAAAGGTTTATAACTTCACAACATTTATAGCCTGCAGTCCCTTCTTCCCTTTCACAACTTCAAATTCAACCTGCTGACCTTCTTCAAGAGTCCTGTATCCTTCACCAACAATCGCTGTGTAATGGACAAAAACATCTTCTCCATTTTCTCTTTCTATGAAGCCATAACCCTTTGCATTATTAAACCACTTTACTTTTCCTTTTTCTTTTCCCAATTTCTTCTACCCTCCTTTCCCATCCCAAAACTCCACATCCTTCACTTTTGAGGATTGGATTTTGGGGTAATAGATTTTTTATACCTCCTTTAAATCATTCTGTTCTGGCTGGTATTTTCTTACCGTGGGGATGAAAATCGACACTTAATGTACATCCACATAAAAGAATTAAACCAGCAAAAATCAAAAATCCAATTACCTTCCTTACCATACCATCCCCTTCTACTCTATATTTTCTATCACCTCTCTTATTCTGTCAAGTCTAAATTTTCTTTCCTCCTCTCTTAAACAGCAAAATGCAACAAGATAATAAACTCCTTTTTCTTTCTCAATCCTTATCGGATATATTTCTCTTAAACTCTCACCACTTCTTCCAATATATCTTATCCTTATTTTTTCTCCTCTCCCGAGATTTTCAAGGACAGAAGGAGGAAGAATATCTTCAGGTTTCAGATTCCTCTCTATATTTTTCCCATCACTGAGCAGACTTTCAAAATATATATTCCTTTTTTTAAGTTCTTCATACAGAATTGTAAAAATATCATATGCTGTCTTTGCATCAAATTCTGCGCGGTGGAAATTTTCCTGCTGAATTTTGAGGTAATAACTTGCCAGATCCTTTAAAGAATTGCTTGGAAAATTGAAAAACCTCCTTGCAATTTTAAGTGTATCTATCAATTTAAAATCTGGTAGGTAAAGTCCACTCCTTCTCAATTCATAATCAAGGAATGAAATATCAAATTTTGCATTATGGATGAGAAGAATTTCATCCTTTATAAAATTGAATACATCTTCTGCAATCTCCTTAAAAGTTGGAGCATCTTCAACCATCTTGTCAGTTATTCCATTAACCAGATATGCTGGATAGGAGATTTCTCTTTCAGGATTTACAAGAGTAACAAATTTGTCAATTATCCTTCCATCCTTTATTTTCAATAAAGCAATTTCACAGATCCTGTCCTTTTCTTCAGGATAAAGACCTGTGGTTTCCACATCAACAGCGACTATTTCAGGAATACTGTTTTCCATTATCCAACAAGTTTAAGGTATTTTTCAGGGTCTTTTTCAAACTTCTCTTTACATCTATTACTGCAGAAATAATAAACTTTACCATCCTTTTCAACTTTATTATTTGTTTCTCTATCAAGCCATTTTCTGCATACAGGGTCTTTATATTTTTTCTTTGCCATTTTTCCCCTCCTTTTATTATATTATTTTACACGGATGATATTTGAATATATCCAGCTTTTATTATCAATGTAAACCTCAACCCTGTAATTCCCTTTTTCAGAAAAAATTATTTTTCTCTCAATACCCTCTCCCTGCCAGAATATTTTCCCATCTTTTATAATTCTTATATATGCTTTGTACGGGACCACAACTATCCCTTCTCTCTCTCTTTCTATCTCATCACCCATTGTAAACTTCCCTTCAGGACAGCCAAAGTAAAATCCTTTACTGTTCTTTAAAAAATCATTTGAAAAAAATAGATTCCCTTTCTTTAAAGTCTCAAGAATAACATTTTTATCATTTATGAAATCTCCTGAAAGAGGATTTCTCAAAAGAAGATGGTTTCTCAAAATTTTAAAAATATTTTTATACCTGAATTTTCTCTTTATATCAAGAAATGGGAAAGGCAAAAGATGGATATCAAGTCCACATATTCCGACAGTCTTTCTTTTAAATGAAAGTCTGTCCCATAGAGAAAGGACATAATCACTGGGTCCTTTTAAATTATCAGGGAATGAAAAATATCTCAATGGCAGGTTAACAGGATTTGTTTTTGATGCCCAATCAAATAGTAAAGACCATATTTCAATCCCTGTAAAATCATTGAAAGAAAAATATCTCCATTTATATTCTTTTTTAACAAGGAATAATCTGTGAGAACCATCAGGATGAGCAATAAAAGAGAGAAATTTATTTCTTTTAATATCTGAAAGCACATCATCAAATGGCCTTCTTCCAATCCAGTCTCTATTGCCTATCACAAGAAGATGGTTTTCCTTTTTTAAATTATCATCCACTTCCTCTCCAACAATTACAAGACACTTTCCATAATATCCTTCACTTTTAAAAATACCTGAATATTTTTCTTTCTTCCTTTGGGGAGTATGATTATTTATTATGAGGAAATCAATTGAAGATCTTTCTGCTTCATTTCCAATCAATTCAGTCCCTCTTTCCATAAGGGAAACCGGAAAATGGATATGGATACATCCACATATTTCTGTGTATCTTGACATTTCCTTACCTTTTTTGTAGTATTATACCATATAGGAGGTGGCCCCATCGTCTAACTGGTTAGGACAGAT
>QNCF01000049.1 GCA_003644395.1 Candidatus Omnitrophota bacterium | reverse complement strand
AATTATTTTGAAAAGACCCTCAAACTGAAACCAAACTTTAAACCCGCTTTAAACTACCTCTCCAAACTCCGAGGCTAAACCTCCAAATTTCAACACCGCATCCCTCAATGGATTTCAACATTTTCGCCTTTCATTTCCGTATTGTATAATAAAAACCATGAGAAAGACACCTTTTGTTGAAGGATATTATTACCACATTTACAATAGAGGGACTGAAAGAAGAAAGATATTTTTAAAAAATCCTGATTACCACAGATTTATTCAGCAGATAAAACGTTTCAATCAGGATAAAGAAGGTTGGCCTCTTGTTGATATTGTTGCTTATTGTCTGATGCCAAACCATTTCCATTTTATACTTTCTCCAAAATTGAAGGAAGGAATCTCTTTATTTATGCAAAAACTCGGGACTGGATACACAATGTACTTTAACAAAAAATACGGAAGAACAGGTGTATTATTTGAGGGGACCTTTAAGAGCATAATGATTGAGGATGAGGGTTATTTATTGCACCTTACAAGGTATATCCACTTAAATCCTGTGGAATTGATAGAACCTGACTGGAAGGAAAAAGGAATAGAGAATTGGGATAGAGTAAACAGGTTTCTGGAAAAGTACAGATGGTCAAGTTATATGTGTTACATCGGGAAAGAAGAACCCCCCTTCCCGCTCAAAATAGATTTCATTAAAGAATTCTTTGATAAACCAGAAGGATATAAAAAATTTTTAAATGAATGGATGGTATCTGACCTTGAAAAATTGAAATCCCTTGATATACAATAATTTCAGAAACCGAGGTTTAGCCTCGGGTAAACTTTACACTCGGAAAGAGAAAGGTAAAATAAAGAAAAATGGTAAACAGAATAAAGACATATTTTTTGCTCGGTATTCTTTCTGTTATTCTTGTTTATATTGGGGGGATTTTCGGTAAAAACTGGCTCATAATCTCATTAATTTTTGCCTTTGCTATTAACTGGATTTCCTACTTTTACAGTGATAAGATTGTTCTGAGCATGTACAGAGCAAGAGAAATCCCATATAACCAGGCACCAGAAATACACAGAATTGTTGAAGAACTCTCTCAAACTGCAGGTATCCCAAAACCAAAAATTTATCTCATCCCTTCATCCACTCCAAATGCTTTTGCAACAGGTAGAGACCCAAACCATGCATCAGTCGCCCTTACTGAAGGAATAATTGATTTATTAAATGAGGAGGAACTTAAAGGGGTTCTTTCACATGAGTTGACACATATTAAAAATAGAGATATTTTGATCGCCACAGTCTCTGCTACAATAGCATCTGCCATAACATTCATAGCAAGAATGGTTCAGTGGGCAGCAATATTTGGAGGAATTGGTAGTGATGATGAAGAAGGTGGAGGAATTTTTGGGATTCTGGCGCTCCTTTTATTTGCAATTCTGGCTCCAATAGCAGCATTACTCATCCAGCTTGCAATTTCACGCTCAAGAGAATATATGGCTGATGAAGGTGGAGCAAGGATATGTGGAAATCCATTATACCTTGCAAACGCATTGAGGAAACTTTCCCGTGGAGTTGAGAGGATTCCGATGAGGAATGCAAATCCAACAACCTCACATCTTTTTATAGTTAATCCATTTTCAGGAAAAGCCATTTTTACACTGTTCTCAACCCACCCTCCAATAGAGGAAAGGATTAAAAGGCTTGAGAATATGGTGATTTGAGATGGAAATAGATAGGTTGAAGAAACTCCTTTCTGATTATAAAAAAGGGAATATCTCTCAAAAAAAAATCATTGAAAAATTAAAAATTCTCCCCTACCTTGACATAAATTCTGCAAAGATTGATACAAATAGAAGTCTGAAATTCGGTTTTCCTGAAGTTATTTATGGTGAGGGGAAAAGTATTTCTCAATTGAAAGAGATCATAAAAAGGTTAAAAAAGATAAATTCAAACTTTATGGTGACAAAACTTGAAAAATCTGTTGCAGATAAAATTATTGAAGAATTCCCTGATTTGATATATTTCCCTGAAGGAAAAATCCTTACTTTAAAAAAAGAAAAACCGAGAAAGAGAAAATATATATGCGTTGTATCTGCGGGGACTTCTGATTTAGAGGTTGCAGAGGAGGCATCTTTAACATGTGAAATTCTCGGTAATAAAGTTAAAAGAATTTATGATGCAGGTGTTGCTGGACTCCACAGAATTATTGATAAAATTTCAATTCTGGAGAAATCAAAATGTGTAATTGTTGTTGCAGGGATGGATGGAGTTCTTCCGTCTGTTATAGGTGGACTTGTATCAAGACCTGTTATTGCAGTCCCAACTTCAATAGGATATGGTGCAAATTTTAAAGGAATTGCTCCGCTTTTGACCATGCTTAACAGTTGTTCACCAAATGTTGTTGTTGTAAATATAAATAACGGTTTTGGAGCAGGATTTTTTGCACATTTGATAACTAACAAAATTTAATGTAAAATAATTTAAAATGAGGATAATTTCTATTTTGTTGCTTCTTTCTCTTACAGGATGTGGGTTGGCATACAGGAAGGGGATTGAGAGAGAGGGAAGGAAATTTGTTGAAAAGTATCCTGCATATATCTGGATGATTGAAAGAGCAATAAAGGAGAAAAGGATTGTTCCGGGAATGACAGAAGAAGAGGTAATTAAAGCATGGGGACAGCCAACAAGGAAAGGAGAGGCACAGATTGGAAGGCATTATTATGAAAAATGGGTATATGAAAGGTATGAGAATGGAGAATTTGCAGGAACAGATATCCTTTACTTCAGAAAAGGTGTTCTTGTTTTCTGGTTAGATTAACAATAGCAATCTATAATCCAGTCTTTCAAAATCTGGGAAGGTAAGTTGTAGAATTTCCCTATAAGTATCCTCTGTAAATTTTCCATTTCAATAAATCTTGCAGAAAAATATGAGAATATAACCTCAATGCCATAACCTATTCTCCTTGAACTCTTTAAAAAATTGATAATTGCATTTTTCTTCACCTTCTCATAATCCTTTTCTTTAATAGGGACTTCAACATATGGATAAAATTCTTTCACAGATTTCCACAATTTCTTCTCATCATAAAAATCCTCTTTCTTTATATTCCCGCCATCAATCAATTCATCCTTTTGTTTTTTAAGAAGGAAAGAGGATATATTTGCAAAATCAATCTCTATTGATATATATCCGTTAAGAAATCCATTTTTCTCCTTTTCAATTAGATTTTTTATTATCCTGTAATATTCCTTCCTCAAAAATGAAAAATATGTATCCGGATTATCACTTTTAATTTCTGCAAATTCCATCAATGTATCTTTAAGTATTTCCGGGATAATATCAAAATCTCTATTTTCAAGACTGTATTTCAATGAATATGGGTCAACAATCCCTGAAAAACTGTAAATTTCATTCCCTTTAATTCCAAATCTCTCCTTTAAAAATACTTTCAGATTGTGAAAATCATATTTAATTTTAAAAAAATTTGAAAGGTTTTCAGGGAGTGTTTGCTCAATTTCTTTAATAAGTTTTTCCCTTTCACTTTCAAAAAAATTTATTATCTGCTGGCACAAAGTTATATCCTTTAATCTGTAAAAACCCTTCTCAATTTCAGATAAAGATGATTTAAAATCAGGAGCATCTATTATTTTTTCAAAGTCAGTTCTTGATAGGAATTTTTTCTCAAGGGATTTTATCCTTCCGCTTTCAAATATTATATCCTTCATATTTTTTTAAGAATTTCAAAGTCCTTTTTTAAAATCTCAAGTGCTTTTGGATTGTATGTAGCAAATGCAGGATGGTAAAGTGCGACAATTTTGACTGGAGAAAAGAGAGTATTTTTCTCAAATACTTTTCCATGCACTTTCCTCATATTTGCCTCTTCTTTTATTGAGAATTTATTAAAAATAAATTTCAGTGAATGTCTTCCAAGACAGCATATTACATCAGGTTTTATGATCTCTATCTGCTTTTCAATAAAATATCTACATGCCTCTATCTCCTCAATCTTTGGGTCTCTATTCCCAGGTGGTCTGCATTTTATTATATTTGTGATATAAACATCACTTCTTTTAATTCCAACAGAATCAAAAAGAATATCAAGGATTTTTCCTGCTTTTCCACAGAATGGAATGCCTTTCAAATCCTCATAATATCCAGGTGCCTCTCCGATAAATAAAATATTTGCATCAGGGTTTCCACCACCAAATACAGGGTTTTTCCTCTCCTTCCATAAATTACATCTTTTACAGTTTTTTACTTCTTCTTCCAGTATTTTGAGTTTTTCAGACTTCATTTAAAATATTTTTTGAAATCTCACCTATCAATTCTTTTTCAAAATTCAATTTTATATTTTCCCAGTCAAATTTTATATCCCAATTTTTGCTTTCAATAATAAAGCCGTTTACAATCCCCTTCTCTTTAACAATTTTCCCTTTCTCAATTTTCAAATCCATATCTTCAGGTATCCTTATTAAAAATTCTTCATCTCCAGCCATTTTTATAATATTTTCAACTATTTTTTGTAGGTTTTCTGAAAGATAATCCTTAAATTTCTTTTCTATTTTTTCCATAACTTTTTCAATAATCTGATTTTTTGCAGAGAGAAACTCCTTCTTCTTTTCAAGTCTGAAATTTGTAATATCTGAAAAAATTTCGCTTTTTATCCTTTCTTTCTCCTCTGAAATCTTTTTTTCAAACTCCTCATCTATCTTTTTCTTCCTCTCCTCCCATAATTTTTCAGCTTTTTCCTTTGCTTCCTTTATTATCTCTTCTTTTTTCTTTTCAGCATCCTCTATTATTTTTTTTATTAATTTTTCAACCATTTTAAGAAACTTTTATACCCATTAAAAGGAAAATTGATGCTACAAGTCCCAAAACTGCATATGTTTCCACAAGCGCTCCATAAATCATTGCTCTCATACTTGCCTCAGGATGTTTTGCTGCTACAGATATCCCTGCTGCACATACTTTCCCCTGGTGGATTGCTGAGAAAATACCTGAAATTGTAATTGGTAAGCAGGAGAGTAATATCTGGTATCCCTGAGATACAGATATATGGGCAATCTTACCACCAAGAATTCCAAGTTTAATTATTACAAGGAACCCTGTTAAAAAACCATAAATTCCCTGAGTTCCGGGGAGAGCAACCAAAAGAAGCATTATTCCAAATTTTTCAGGGTCTTCTGATAATACGCCATTTGCAGCCCTTCCAACAGTTCCAACTCCTATACTTGAACCTATTCCACATATAATTATTGCAAGAGCAGCCCCTAAAAGTGCTATTATAAGTCCGGTAAGTTCCATTTCTCCCCCCTTCTATTTAAATCCCTTTAAAGAAATTGCCGAAATTGTAAATCCTTTTTAAAGGCTTTTCGCTCACATATGCAGTAAGAATCTCCCCAACAAATATTGTATGGTCTCCTGTTTCCACACTTTTTACAACTTTACATTCAAAAGCAGCAACACTTCCCTCAATTATGGGAGGTCTTATATATTTTGAAGGTAAAGGTTTTAAACCAGTCTCTTTAAATTTATCATACTCTCTCCCTGAATAAGTTCCACAGAAAATTACAGCATCTTTTTGGTTTTCTGAAGGGAAACAGAGTGAAAATTCCCCAACTTCTGAAAGTAATTTATGACTGTATCTTGTTTTTCCAATAGAAATTGCAACCATTGGAGGAGAAAAGGAAGTTGGCATACTCCACCCCAGAGTAATTATATTTGGCTTTCCCTCTTTTGAAACAGTGACAACTAAAACCACCTGCTCAGGATATTTCCTTCTCCATGCCTCTTCAATTCTTACTTCTTTCATATCCTATAAATTTTACATTAATTTTGATATTATATCAAACTGTGTTAAAATTTTTATGAAAAATGGAAAAGATTAAAGGTGTTGGAATATGTGGAAGTCCACGTAAAAACGGGAATTCTGCAACAATTATGAAATATATTCTGGATGGTGTAAAGAAAGCAGGTGGAGAAAGTAAGATTATTTATCTTAATGATTTTTTATTTAAGGGTTGCCAGGCATGTAAAATATGTGCAAAAAATGGGAAATGTATTATTGAAGATACCCTTACACCTGTATTTGATACCCTTTTTGAAGCAAAAATATGGGTATTGGCCTCACCGATATATTATGATAGCATATCCGGACAGATGAAGTTATTTTTTGATAGATGCAGGTGGCTTACATGGGTTGATGGAGAGATGAAGCCAAGACTTAAAGGGAAGCGGAGGGCAGTTATTATAGTAACTTATGGAGATAAAAGGGAAAGGAAGGAATATTTCCATGAAGGGGAGAAACTTGCTTATTATCTATCATGGATGGGTGATTTCGGTGATGTAAAGATAATATCAGAAGGTGGATTGATGGATGAAAAAGATATATATTCAAAACCACATGTATTGAAATATGCAGAAGAAATCGGTTATAAACTTGCAAAAGAATTAATCTGATTTTTTCCTCTTTTTCTCTGCCAATTCTTTTATTTTCTGGTATGTCTGGAATTCAGGTGCTAATGAATCATATATTTTAAATTGTCCAAAAGAAAGAATCTCTGCATCCATTCCCATAAGCCCTCCATGGACTGGATATGCAAAAATCACACCTTTCTTTGAAAAATATTCATCTGCTTTTTCAAGAAATTTCCTCTGCTCTTCCTTTGTCAATTTTTGACTGAATTGTCCCAATGGAGTATTTGTTGTTCCAGCCCAGTCTATGAAGGCAAAAATCGGAATATTTCCGAATTTTTCTCTTATCAATTTCAATCTCACATCCCATTTCTCCTCATCAATCTTCAATTCTCTTACTTCTTTGCTTGAAGGTGATATGGTAACAAAATCAAGTTCTGGAGGAGAATATGGGAAATATGCAGGGGTAGCCCAGGTTCCCACAAGAATATCTCTTCCTATCCTTTTTCCATACTCATGGATTTTATCAACAATTTCACACGCAGCTTTATAACTTTCCTTCACTCCTGGATGGTTAAAATCATTCGTTTCTTTATAAAGCACAATTGCCTGTTTAAATAACATATCAATCCATATTGCATCCACTCCAGCATCAATCTGCCTTTCAGCCCAGCTTAAAAGCAATTCCTGGAATTTCCTGTTTGTTATATCTGGGAAATAAGCGGATGCAATTTCTGGCTTATATTTTTTACAGTTCAAATCTTTTGGAACCCAGAAATGTGTCTTGCCAAATCTGCACTGGAATTCTTCTTTTGATAAATGTATTCCCCATTTTGAAGGGTTTAAAGCCAAAGACCATGTTTCAGGGTATCTGATAATTTTGTTTTTCTTTGCATTCCTCACTCCCTTTTTCTGTATTATCTGGGCAGGTATTGCTCCACAGATGAGTATTCCTGGAATTTCCCTCTTTATCTTTTTAATCGCTTCTTCAAGTTGCTGATAAGTGTATCCCCTCAGTTTATATATAACCCTTTTTCTTCCAGGAACATCTTCAGGTCTTTCAGGACATGGAGACCATCTCCAGAATGCTCTGAAAATAAAATCAGGTTTTATTTCTTTAAATATCTTTATCTCATCTTCAATACTCCTTTTCCCATCCCCTATCCTTTCATATACAATTGCAACTTTTATCTCAGGTATATTTTTAAGTCTCTTTTCAACAGATTCTCTTCTTTCAGTAATAATCTTTTCTTTTTTAAACTCTTTACCCTTAAACCTTGTGAATTCTCCTATTCCAATGGCTTTTTTAACTTTTATTTTCCTTCCTTTAAATTCTATTTCTCCATTCCATGAAATTAGAGCTCTTCCCCATGATATCTCTCCAGACTTATCCCACCAGCTTCCCCTGAATTTTGCAAAACCTCCTGGAGGGTAGAAATCAATTGCAGTACCCATTAAATGCACAAACCCATCCTTAAAATCTCCTATTATTTCAAAAGCAATCGGTTCCAATTCTTCTCCAAAACTTCTGAAAGTGAAATTGTTAAATGTATAACTTTCATTGAAGATATAATTTATTCTTCCCTGATGCTGGAATTTCGGGAAATTGACAGGTGTTGGGTCTTCTGAATGGGAAAGAGTAATTATAAAATCATCATGGAATATGGCGATACATGAAAATTCAACTGCATTTCCTCTCGGTGGAAATACAACATCCTTATGTTTTTTCTCCCAGTCTTTTTGGGAATAATATGCGATATGTGTTGCCCTGTCAAAAATGAAGAATCCTGAAAACTTCTTTTCTTCTTTACCAGGTAATCTTATCTTTCCCTCAAATTTTCCAACAACCCAGAAACCTCCCCATGCATCAACATCTTTTATTCCAGTAAAAGCTCCATGGATTATATAAGGACCTTCCTGTGGAGCAATCCAGAAAGGAGTTCCCAGAGATTTTCCTTTAATTTCAATTTTCAATCCTTTTTCATCCGGAGGTATAATTGCATGGTACCATATTCCATTTTTCTCATCATAAGATATAATCTCTTTATATCCTCCCTTCCCATTGACCAGAACTGTTGGGTATGGATAACCTTCTATTCCCTCTTCATAATAATACATCCCACCACCAAATGATGGGACTTTTCTGAAATACCTCCTTCCAATCTCTATTCTCGGTCTGAAATTACCTCTGAAAGGGAGTCTTCCCTGATAAAATATGCTCTTTCCATCCTCATCTTTTCCAATAGCAATAAATATAAAACAACTCTGCTGCCATGGATATCCAGGAATGTATTTTAAAAGTTTATCTTTACCAAGTTGATAAGTAATTCCAATCGGAACAAAATCTTTTACTGTTGGTTTTTTATCAATATATGTATTTGGGCTTTCTGTTATTTTCCATCCTTTCTCAGGGGCTTCAGGTAATGAGGTATCTATTT
>QNCF01000048.1 GCA_003644395.1 Candidatus Omnitrophota bacterium | reverse complement strand
ATTGTTCCAGCATCTTTTGTTGCCTGTCTCTGGTTATCGTTAAAATATGCAGGTACTGTTATAACAGCCTTCCTTATGGTTGTTCCAAGGAAGCTTTCTGCATCTCTTTTAATTTTCTGCAGGATAAATGCTGAAATCTGCTGGGGGGTATATGTCTTTCCATATATATGATATTTATAATCTGTTCCCATCTTTCTTTTTACAGCATATACCGTTCCTTCAGGGTTCACTGCTGCCTGTCTTCTTGCAGGTTCTCCAACAAGTATCTGACCATCTTTTGTAAATGCAACATATGAAGGGAATGCTTTACCTCCAGCAATGGTTGTTCCCTCTGCACTTGGAATCATTGTAACTTTACCACCTTCCATAACAGCCGCAGCAGAATTACTTGTTCCGAGGTCTATTCCTATTATTTTCTCAGCCATTTTCTCACCCCCATTTTTTTTCTTTTTAGATTAGATGCTCCAGAGGGAAAAAAGTTTCATAGAAAATGGGCGGTGCAGGACTCGAACCTGCGACTTCTACCTTGTAAGGGTAGCGCTCTTGCCACTGAGCTAACCGCCCGTTATATGTATTATACCTTTTTCTTATGAAATATAAAAAATAAATTTGACATATGTTTTTGAGGATGGATATAATTCTTAAAGAATTAAAAGGAGGAAAGGATGAATGATGAAATTTTAAAAGAAATCAAAGAAAGTATTATAAAAGGTGATACAAAGAAGGCAAAAGAGAGTGTTGAGGAAGCAATTAAAAGGAATATTCCTGTTAATAAAATTTTAAATGAAGGATTGATTTCTGGGATGATGGTTGTTGGCGAGAAATTTAAAAATAATGAATATTATGTCCCTGAGGTTTTAATTTCAGCAAGGGCTATGAATGAATCCATGACTCTTCTGGAACCATTAATTGTGAAATCAGGAATAAAACCAATTGTAAAGGTAGCAATAGGAACTGTAAAGGGCGATCTTCATGATATAGGGAAGAACCTCGTTGCAATGATGTGGAAAGGAGCTGGTTTTGAAGTTGAAGACCTTGGAATAGATGTACCTCCTGAAAAATTCGTTGAAGCAGCAGAAAAAGGAGCAAAAGTTATAGGACTCTCGGCTCTTCTAACAACAACTATGGTTGTAATGAAAGATGTGATTGAAGCTTTAAAATCAGCAGGTATGAGAGATAAAGTAAAAATAATTGTTGGAGGAGCGCCTGTTACTCAGAAATTTGCAGAGGAAATCGGAGCAGATGGTTATGCTCCTGACGCTGCTTCAGCTGTTGATAAAGTAAAAGAACTTCTCAGTATTTAAAAGTGTTCCATTATTTCTTCTATCTATTTTTGGGTTTTATTATAGGGAGCATTCCTTTTGGATATATCGTTGCAAAATTATGGAAGAATATTGATATCAGAAAATTCGGAAGCGGAAATATTGGAGCGACAAATGTTTATAGAGTAATTGGAGGTGGCCCTGCAGCTGTCGTTTTACTTCTTGATATAGGGAAAGGAGTTCTTCCACTTTTACTCGTTAAAAAAATTGAAACATCCCCATCCCCTTTCCTTTTAATACTTACAGGAATATTTACTGTTGCAGGACATAATTTTTCAATATTTCTTAAAGGAAGAGGTGGTAAAGGTGTTGCAACAAGTTTTGGAGTGATAATAACTCTTTTCCCATTACCTGCAATATCCTCCTTTGGAATATGGCTTTTTATCACACTCATTACAAAAATCGTTTCCCTTGCTTCAATTGTTGCTTCCTTTTCTCTTCCAGTATTTGTCTATCTCTATACAAAGAACATACCGTTCACATGTTTCGGAATTATTGTTTTTCTTCTTATACTTTTTTCTCATAGAGAAAATATAAAAAGGCTGGTGAAAGGGAAGGAAAAGAAAATAAAATTTCCATGGGAAAGAAAATAGGAATCCTTGGAGCAGGAGGATGGGGAACCACTCTTTCAATATTGCTTAATAAAAAGGGTTATGAAGTAATTCTGTGGGAGGTATTTCCAGAGTATGCAAAAATTTTAAGAGAAAAGAGAGAAAATATTTATTATCTGCCTGGAATAAAGATCCCATCTTCTATAAATATCACATCTGATATTGAAAAAGTGATGGAGAGTCCATTTTTAATAATTGCAATCCCTTCAAGATATTTCAGAGACATAATTAAAAAAATGAAAAATTTTTATAAGGGACAGCCATTACTTATAGGAACAAAAGGTTTGGAAATAGAAACAGGCAAAAGGATGTCAGAAATTGTGGAAGAAGAGATTGGAAAAGTACCACTGGCAATCATTTCAGGGCCAACAATAGCAAGGGAAATTGCAAAAGGATTTCCAGCAGCTGCAGTTGTTGCATCAAAGGATAAAAAGATTGGAGAAAATTTTCAGAAAATTTTGAGTTGTGATAATTTGAGGTTATATACTAATAAAGATGTTGCTGGAGTTGAACTTGGTGGAGCATTAAAAAATGTAATAGCAATTGGAGCAGGAATAATTGATGGGCTTAAATTGGGAACAAATACAAAAGCATCTTATATTACAAGAGGATTGAAGGAAATGGTGAGAATTGGTAAAATCCTTGGGGGAAAAGAAAAAACATTCTGGGGACTTTCAGGTATGGGAGATTTAATTACAACATGTTTCAGCCCTTACAGCAGGAACAGGTCATTCGGACAGGCAATAGTTGAAGTTGGAAAAGAAGAATATTTAAGAAAGACAAAAATGGCAATTGAAGGAATCTATACAACAAAATCAATTTATAAAATTTCAAAAAAGATGAAGATTGAAACTCCCATAATTGATGCCATATACAGGATAGTATTTCTCAATAAAGAACCGAAAGATGAGATAAAAAGGTTGATGAGGAGAAGGTTAAAAGAAGAATGAAATCTGAAGATAAATTTTACTATATCGGGGAGGTAAGTGAAATTGTGGGTGTGCCTTCACATATCATAAGATACTGGGAGAAGGAATTTTCATTTTTAAAACCATTGAGAGACCAGAGAGGACACAGAATTTACACAGAAAAAGAAATTGAAAAGATAAAAAGAATTAAAAACCTTATATATGGAGAGGGCTACAGAATAAGAGGGGCGAAAAAGAAATTGAAAGAAAAATTGAGAAAAAGTATTGAAGTTGAAGAAAGTTTAAAATTTTTAAAAAAACTTTTGAAAGAATTAAAGGAGATGGAAAAATGTTTACAATAGGAGTTCTTGCGTCAGGGAAAGGGACAAATTTGCAGGCAATTATTGATTTTATAAAAGAAGAAAAACTTCCGATAAGAATAGGTGTTGTAATAAGTGATAATCCAGATGCTTATGCTCTCAAAAGGGCGGAAAAAGCAGGGATTAAAAATGTTTATATTCCTCCTGGAAGGTATAAAACTTTCCTGGAACCTGAAGTAGAGAAAAAGTATGTTGAATGTTTGAAGGAAAACAATGTTGAACTTGTGTGTCTGGCAGGATTTATGAGAGTTCTTAAAAAATATTTCATTGAAAGTTTTAAATGGAAAATCATAAATATCCACCCTTCCCTTCTTCCTGCTTTCAGAGGACTTGAAGCATGGAAACAGGCTCTTGATTTTGGAGTAAGATTTACTGGCTGTACCGTCCATTTTGTTGATGAAGGAATAGATACAGGACCGATTATATTACAGGCAGTCGTCCCGGTTCTTCCAGATGATACTCCTGAATCTTTACATAAAAGGATACAGGAGAAGGAACATTTGATTTATCCTCTTGCAATTAAACTTATATCTGAAGGAAGAGTCTCTATCTGTGGTAGAAAGGTGGTTATAAGATGAAAAAGGAAATTTTAATAAGAAAGGCTGTTTTAAATGATGCTTCTAAAATAAGAGAAATTGTAAATAATTTTGCTTCTGAAGGAAAAATGCTTCCAATTTCTTACAACCAGATATATGAAAGGATAAGGGATTTCTGGGTGGTTGAGGAGAATAAAAAGATAATAGGGTGTGGTGCTCTTAAAATTACATGGAAAGACCTGGGAGAAATAAGGTCCCTTGCAATAATCCCTTCAAAACAGAAGAAAGGATATGCAACTAAACTTATTGAGAAAATGTTTGAAGAGGCCAGAAATCTCGGGATAAAAAAAATATTCGTTTTAACTTATATACCTGAATTCTTTGAAAAATTTGGTTTTAAAAGAATTTCAAAATCAAAACTTCCCCACAAGATATGGCTTGATTGTGTTAACTGCCCAAAATTCCCGAAATGTGATGAGATTGCTTTGATGAAATTTCTGTGAAAGGGGGTAAAAATGAAAATAGTTCTTGCATACTCAGGAGGGCTTGATACTTCTGTAATTATAAAATGGCTGAAGGAAAAATACGGTGCAGAAATTATCGCCTATACTGCAAATATAGGGCAGAATATCAATCCTGATGAGTTGAGAGAAAAAGCATTAAAAACAGGAGCAGAAAAATTCTATTTTGAAGATTTAAGAGAAGAATTTGTAAATGAATTTATTTTACCTGCTCTTAAAGCCGGAGCCCTTTATCAGGGAAAATATCCTCTTGCAACAGCACTTTCAAGACCTTTAATAGCAAAAAGAATGGTGGAAATTGCAAAGAAAGAAAAAGCAGATGCAGTTGCACATGGATGCACTGGAAAAGGGAATGATCAGGTAAGGTTTGAAATTACATTCAAGTATCTCGCTCCAGAATTGAAAATAATTGCACCTGTTAGAGAATGGGAATTCAAATCGAGGGAGGAAGAAATTGAATATGCAAAAAAGCACAGAATACCGATACAGATTACAAAAGAAAAACCCTACAGCATTGATGCAAATCTATGGGGATATTCAGTTGAATGTGGAATTCTTGAAGACCCATGGGAAGAACCACCAGAGGATGCATACCAGATTACAGTATCTCCTCAAAAAGCACCATCTGAGCCAGAATATATTGAGATAGAGTTTGAAAAAGGGGTTCCGGTCTCTCTCAATGGAAAAAAATTAAAACCACTGGAAATCATTGAAAAACTGAGAGAAATCGGTGGAAAGCATGGAATTGGAAGGATTGATATAATAGAAGATAGGCTTGTGGGCATAAAATCAAGAGAAATTTATGAAGCTCCTTCTGCCATAATTCTGCATACCGCACATGATGAAATTGAAAAACTTGTTATGGAGAAAAATTTATGGAATTTCAAAAAAATTATCTCACAAAAGTATTCTCAACTTGTTTATTATGGTCTATGGTTTTGCGAATTTAAAAAGTGTCTCGATAGATTTATAGAGGAGAGTCAGAAATATGTATCAGGGAAAGTAAGGATAAAACTTTACAAAGGAAACTGTCAGGTTGTTGGAAGAAAATCACCCTATTCACTTTATATTGAAGAACTTGCTACATATACAGAAAAAGATATCTTTGAACATAAATCTTCAAAAGGATTTATAGATATTTTTGGTTTACCCATTCTACTTGAGGGAAAAAGAGAAAAATTGGAAAAGTAATTGATTGAAAGAATTTTAAAATTACAAGAAAAGATGGGTTTTCTATTTACAGATATTCCTTCAGAAAATTCATCTTATATTTTTGGATATAAAATCCCTGGTATCTGGAAATGAGAATATTTATCCCATCAATACTTATAGTTGGATTTAGCGGTCTCATAGCCCAGGTTATCCTTTTGAGAGAGATGCTCATAGTTTTCTATGGAAATGAATTAACAGTGGGGATTATAATTGCAAACTGGTTGCTTCTGGAAGCGATAGGAAGTTTCTTTGTCGGGAAAAGAATTGAATTTTCAAGAAAGAAAATAGAGTTATTTGTTCTGCTACAGCTTGTATTTTCATTATTTTTCCCAGTCTCTATCTACCTTACAAGAACACTTAAAGAAATGCTTGGTCTTTTTCCTGCAGAAAGTATGGGTCTTTTCCACATTGCAATTTACTCATTTTTAATTCTTCTTCCTGTAAGCATCTCTCATGGTGCTTTATTCACATTTTCATGTAAAATTTATTCTTTTTTGAGCAGAGAGAAAGAAGCAGAAAGCATAGGGAAGGTATATGTTTATGAGACTGTAGGAACATTGATTGGAGGGATAATTCTCACATATCTTTTAATTCCAAACTTCTCATCTTTAAGAATATCTTTTTCAATTTCACTTCTGAACACCTTTATCTGCCTTCCTCTTTTAAACATAAGAAAACTGAATATTGAAAAAACTTTATTTACAAAATCAATCCATTTTTTATCAGTAATCTTCCTGATCCTATTCTTTTCAATAAATTTCAGCAAAATAGCAGATAAAATCCATATCTCTTCAATTAAAAAACAGTGGAATGGCCAGGAAGTTGTATTTTACAAAAATTCAATATATGGAAATGTGACTGTTATAAAAAGAGAAAATCAGTATACATTTTTCTCCAATGGTATTCCAATCATCAATGTCCCTGTTCCTGATATAGTCTTCACTCAGGAATTTGTCCATTTTCCATTACTTATACACAAAAATCCACAGGATATACTTGTTATAAGTGGAGGGGCTGGAGGAGTAATTAATGAGATTCTTAAATACCAATCTGTAAAAAGAATTGATTATGCTGAACTTGACCCTCTCATTTTAAAATCAATTAAAAAATTCAAAACACCTTTAACAGAAAGAGAAATGAATAGTGAAAAAGTGAAGGTAAATTATGTTGATGGCAGATTTTTTCTGAAAAAAACGCAGAGAAAGTATGATGTAATTTTAATAGGAATCTCAAATCCAAATGATTTACAGACAAACAGATTATTCACAGAAGAATTTTTCACTCTTTCAAAAGAAAAATTGAAGAAAAACGGAATAGTTGTTGTACATCTTCCTGGAAATTTAAGTTATATGGGGAAAGAATTGAAAAATTTAAATTCATGCATTTTAAATACAATCAGGAAAGTATTTCCTCACACTTTTATAATACCTGGAGATGGAACAAACTTTTTCCTCGCCTCTGAAAATTCTTTTTCCCATGTGAGCCCTGAGTATCTTTACAAAAATATTAAAAAGAGAAATATAAACATCAAACTTTTCACCATTGATTATCTCAAATACAGACTCCATCAAAGATGGAGGAAATGGTTTTTAAATAATATAAAGGATTCTGATAAAAGAATTAACAGAGATTTCCATCCAGTCGGAGTATTCCACAGTCTATCTTACTGGAACGCCCTATTTTGCCCACGTTTACAGAAAATTTTTGAAAATTTTGAAAATATAAATCTTCAATTTTTCATCATAATAAGTCTTCTCTTTGCCTTTTTATTCTCTCTTATAACTCTTGGAATGAAAAATCCTGAAAAGTTGAGTGTTCCTTTATGTATACTTACAACAGGCTTTGGAGGGATGCTTTTTGATTTGCTTCTGATATTTGGCTTTCAGATTATTTATGGATATGTATTTTCATGGATAGGTTTAATAATAACTTTCTTTATGACAGGAACAGCGATAGGAGCAAAAATCATAACTTCTCTTTTGAAGAGAATAAGAAAAAGTCTGTCTTTCCTGATAAAAACTGAATTTTTAATAATCATATTCTGTGCATTCCTTTCACTGTCATTTTATCTTTTCCATAAATACTATCAAAAATTTATACCAGAAATATTATTCCTTCTCCTTTCCATCTTATCAGGAATGGTTATTGGAATACAGTTTCCAGTTGCAAATAAAGTATATATGGAAAAGAAACCTTTTATTGCTGAAAGTGCTGGATTGCTTTATGGAGCCGATTTAATTGGGGGATGGATAGGCGGAATTATGGGAGGTATTTTACTCATTCCAATCCTTGGCATTATCAATACACTTTTTGTTATAATAATGTTTAAAGCGGTAAGTCTTATAATTCTTTTAATAACAAAATTTAAATTGTCAGGATAAAATGGAAATATATGTTGGAACAAGTGGATGGTTATACGACTGGAATGAAGATAGAAGTTTTGACTGGTTTGTTGAAAATTCAAAATTGAATTCCGTTGAACTGAATGCTTCTTTTTACAGATTCCCATTCCCAAACCAGGTAAAATCATGGGCAAAAAAATGCAGAGATATAAGATTTGCAGTGAAAGTCCACAGAAGGATAACACATATACTGAGATTGAAAGAGGAGGCTTTAAAAGTATGGGAAGATTTCAGAAAACTTTTCTCACCACTTGAAGAAAAAATAGATTTCTATCTCTTCCAGCTTCCTCCTTCCTTTTCAACAGATTATTTTGAAAGAGTTGAAAAATTTTTTGGAAAATTCAAAAATCGTGAAAAAATAGCTGTTGAATTCAGACATTTAACCTGGTTTAATGAGGAATATGTGAAAAAGATTGAAAAGATGGGCCTTGTATTTGTCAGTGTTGATAGTCCTCAAATAAAGTCCTTTATAGTGAAAACAAAAGATACAATTTATCTCAGATTCCATGGAAGGACAGGCTGGTATAACCATAATTATTCAGAAGATGAATTAAAAGAGATTGCAAAAATTATTATGGAGAAAAAGCCCAGATATTTGTATGCCTATTTCAACAACAACCACAATATGCTTTCAAATTCTCAGAATTTTCAGAAAATTATGAAATCACTTGAAGATGGAAATTTATAAATTTTTGGGGAAAGAATTTAAATGTCCGTACTGCGGAAAAATCCATAAAATCGGTGTGAAAAAGATTGAAAGTGGAAATATAGATTGTTTACCTGATTTTATTTCAAAGATAATCGGGAAAAATAAAAAAATTCTGATACTTGCGGATAATATAACCTACAGAGTTGCAGGAGAAAAAATTGAAAATATACTTGGAAAAATATGGCATGTAAAATCAATAATACTTAATCCTGAAGGTGAAAAAAGAGTAACTGCACAGGAAAAATATCT
>QNCF01000047.1 GCA_003644395.1 Candidatus Omnitrophota bacterium | reverse complement strand
TGCAATTTGAGGTTCTTCAGCAGATGTGAAATCCGGTCTATTTCCTCTGGAACAATCACCATAAAGTGTAAACTGAGGAACAATCATAATTTCACCATCAATATCCTTTAAAGAATAATTCATTTTACCATTTTCATCTTCAAAAATTCTCAAAGAAATTATCTTCCTTCCAATATATTCTATCTCTTCCTCGCCATCTCCTTTCCCTATTCCAACAAAAACAACAAGACCTTTCCCTATTTCACCTTTATATTCACCATCAACTGTTAAAGAGGCTTTTTTAACTCTCTGGATTACAACTTTCATTTTTATTTAGTTTACTTAACAGAATGCCTTTTGACAAATTGGAGAATAAAAGTATATTTATGATGAAAATGGAATTTTATAAAGTTGTTGCTTCAGGGAATGATTTTGTGGTTATTGATAACAGGGGAAAAATTATTAAAAGGGGAAAGGATTTTGCTGTAAAAGTATGTGACAGGAAATTCGGAGTGGGAGCTGATGGTCTTATACTTGTTGAGGATTCAAAAATATGTGATTTTAAAATGCGTATGTTTAATCCTGATGGTTCAGAGGCAGAAATGTGCGGGAATGGTCTTAGATGTCTGATAAGATTTTTAAGGGAAAAGGGGATAAGCAGGAAAAGGAAATTTTTGATTGAAGCGAAGGCTGGAATATATGAATGTGAAATAAATGGAGAGAATGTAAAGGTATGGATGAAAGTAATTGGAAAACCAAATTTATACATTGAAATACCTCTCAATAGAAAAAAATTAAAAGGCCATTACATAGACTCAGGTGTCCCTCACACCGTTATTTTTACAAAAGATGTTGGAAAAGTAAATATTGAAAAAATCGGGCCTTTAATAAGATACCACGAAATTTTTAAACCAAGGGGAACAAATGTTGACTTTGTTGAAGTTCTGGATAAGGGAAGGATAAAGATAAGGACATATGAAAGAGGTGTTGAGAAAGAGACTTTGTCATGTGGAACAGGAGTGGTTGCTGGTGCAGTTATAAGTTTTCTTTTAAAGAAAGTAAATTCTCCTGTAAAAGTCATTACTGCTTCAGGTGATACTCTTAAAGTTGGAATTTCTGATGATTTAAAGAAAATTTATCTTGAAGGGAAAACATTTATATCTTTTTGGGGTGAGTATCCATATAAGTAATGCCTTTGCAATATCTTCTGGCCTTCATCATTGGAATTCTTCTATCACAAAAAATTAATTTTGTTTATATATTACCTTTCACACTCCTATTTCTCCTCAGAAAATATTCTGCTTACATCTTCTTTTTCATTCTTGGATTTTCAATTTCCCATTTTAAAATGGAGATTTGGAAGAATAATTTAAAAAATCTTGATATCTGGAATGTATGTGGAATTGAAGGAAAAGTTGTTTCTCAACCTTCTGGACTTTTCAGAAAAAAATTTATTCTCAAAACAGAAAAATTTATTTACAGTGATGGAAGAAGGGAAAGAAGAAAAATAAAAATATATTTATCTGTTCCAAAAACAAAAATCTTTCTTGGAGATTATATAAGGGTTGAGGAAATAAAAATTCAAAGAATAAGAGGGGCAAAAAATCCTGGTGGATTTGATTTCAGAAAATATATGGAAAGGGATGGAGTATTTTTAAAAGGGAAGGGCAAAGATGTGATTATTCTCTCCCATCATCAGGGATTAATCCCATCTTTCCTGTATTCAGTAAGGAAAAGGGTAAAGAATCTTCTTGAAAAATATTTTAAAAATATGCCTGAAGAAAGAACTCTTATTGAAACAGTATCTTTTGGAAGAGATAAAGTACCTGATTTTTTAAAAGATATAGGGATAAGAAGCGGAACTTACCATTTCCTGGTGATATCTGGTTTCCACATTGGATTTTTGTATTTTCTTATAAGACTCCTTACAATCCCATTCTCATTGTGGAACAATAGACATCCAAAATTTTTCCCGGCTTTTTCTTTAATTATAATCTGGATTTATGCTCTAATTACTGGTTTAAAAATTCCTGTATTGAGGGCATCTTTGATGTTTTCTTTCTTTTTGCTCGGTGAAATTTTTGATAGGGAAATCTCAGGGTTTTCATCAATTTATCTTGCATGCTTCTTCCTTCTTTTAAAAAATCCATTCTCATTATACAATCCAAGTTTCCAACTCTCATTTACTGCTACAGCATCTCTCCTTTTTATGTTCCGTTATTTAAAAAGAAATATTGGAAAAATACCATCTTTTATTAAGAACTATATTGTTGGAGGAATAGCAGTCCATATCTCACTTCTTCCCTTACTTGTTTTCCATTTTGGGAATTATTATCCTTTGGGGATTATAAATAATCTGATAATTTTGCCTTTCGCATCCTCAACTGTAATATTCAGCATTTTGTTTTTCTTTCTGCCATTCATTTTCTTCTTTCCATTAAAAATCTCTTCCCTGTTATTTTTTAAAACAGCATTTTTACTTTCCAAATTCTCACCTTCATTCTCTCCAGACCCTTTATTTGTTCTTTTCCTTTATTATTCAATTTTTATAATTCTGAAATTCAAATCACTGATACCGAAAATCCTTCTGATTTTACCTTTATTATCAGTTCTGATTTTTCATAATGCAAGAAGTGATGGGGACAAAATTGTATTTTTCTCCTCCAAAAATCCACTCATTTTTGTAAATGATGGAGGGCAACATATTCTTTTTGCTTCTGATGCAGATAGAAGGAGGGAGATTGAGAGAATATTTTTCCCATATGTGAAGAATAAAAAGATTGGAGAAATTACATTATTACATACTTGCTTCTCCTTCCACCATCATGGAAGTGTGATGGAAATATTAAAAAGATACAGAATAAAAAGGTTATATGATATTCCTGTAAGAAAAAATTACTTTCCTGAAAGCAATTTTGAAATTATTGAGATAAAAGATGGAGAAAAAATTAAAGCAGGGAAAGGAACAATAAATGTATTATTTGAAGGAGGATTTGGAGAATCCCCTATATACATTTACAGATATGGAAAGGTGGAAATCTTACTCATACCGAAAATTGGAAGGCATGGGAAGAAATTTCTTGAAAGGAAGGGTATAAAATGTGAGGTCTGCTATATTGGTGGTGTAAATGGAAGGATAAAACTTTCAAGAAAAGATATAGAGACACTTTATCTGATTCTCCAGGCAAAATATAAAAAATTCATAGTATTTGAAAATTTGTGTAAAATGGAAACTTTTTATCTGAATGATTCTGCAGTAATAATTGATTTTTCAGTGCCTCCTTTCAAAATTTACAAATGGGAAGGAAGATGCTATAATTCCAGAATATGGTGAAAGAAAAGATAGAAAAGATAAAAGAAGGGGAAAAGAAAGCAGAGGAGATTTTAAAAGAAGGAAGACTTGAAGCAGAAAGGATTATTAACAGCCTGGAAGAGAGGGAAAGGGATTTTTTGAAAGAGAAAGAGGAATATTTAAAGAGGGAAAAGGAAAGATACAGGGAAGAAGAGGAAAAGAAGAAAGAAATTGAAATTGAAAAAATAAGAAAAGAATGGGATGAGAAAATAGAGAAAATAAAAAGTATACCTGAAGATAAAATTGAAGAGATTGCTGAAATTTGCTGGAATAAGATAAAAAATAGAATATTTTAATCTGCAACGACCCTATCTCTTCCGCAATTTTTTGCTTTATAAAGGCATATATCTGCTTTTTTAATCAATTCTTCAGGGTCTTTTGCATCCTCTGGAAAAGTCGCAACTCCTATGCTTACTGTCAAATCCTTATTCGGCTGTTTTTCTTCATTTGGAAATTTATATTCCTTTATGCTTCTTCTCAAAGATTCACATACCTTTACAGCATTCTCTTTTATTGTATTTGGAAAGATTATGATGAATTCCTCACCACCAAATCTTGCAACGATATCAGAACCCTTAACCCCTTTTTTTAATAAATTTGCAATCTCTTTTAAAACCATATCCCCTGCGAGATGACCATTTGCATCATTATAAAATTTGAAAAAATCAATATCACATATAGCAAGGGAAAGAGGGGCATTTTCTTTTTTTGCTTTTTCAACATATTGAGAAAGGAGTTCTTCAAAATGCCTCCTGTTATAAAGCTGTGTAAGTGAATCTGTAATTGAAAGCAGTTTTGTTTTCTCAAAAAGTTCTGCATTTTCTACAAGAAGAGAGATTGGAACTGCCACTATTCTTAAAAGGTCGAGCTCCTTAGATGTAAATATCTTATTTTTAAATGAGAAAAGCCCCAGTATACCATTGACATTTTCCTTTATTTTTAAAGGGACAATAAGAAATGAAGTGATTCCCTTTTCACTCACCTTTTTATACCTCTCAAAAGAACCGGGATTATTCACAAGAGAAGGAGTTCCTTTCAATACTGTATCTTCAAAAATCTCTGATGGCAAATCAATGTCTCTTCCTTTCACAACCTTTACAAATCTCTCTCCGAAAAATTGCAGAATTACAGTCTCATCCTTAAAAATATTCTTCAAACTATCTGTAATCTTATCAAGCATATTATTCAGATTTATAGGTTCTCCCATCCCTTCTATTATATCTATCAGAGTATAGAGGAGGGTGGATTCAACAGTATAATCTGAAATTGCAAGTTTCAACTTCTCATTTTCCTTTTCAAGCGAGCGTATCTTTTCCTCTGTAAATATTCCATGTATTATGTCAAATACAATTATAATCGCAACCAGAGAATCTAAAATAGCAATATAAAAAGTAGGATGGTAGAAGTGCTGGGTGAAAAGGGCAGAATTTATTATTAGAAGGGCTAAGAGGATAAAGATAAGGGCTATATTCCTGAAAATCCTCATAAAAAATATTCACTCCCCTTCTTCTTTTATTTTATTCACAAGCTGGGAAAACGCTTCTGGAGAGCTGTAAGCCATTTCAGCCAGAGCTTTTCTATTGAGTTGAATATTGTGCTTCTTCAATCCATTCATAAATTTACTGTAAGATATACCATTCAATTTGCATGCTGCTGATATTCTTTTAATCCATAATCTTCTGAAATCTCTCTTCCTTCTCTTTCTGTCCCTGAATGCATAATCAAGCCCTTTTTCACTGAATTCCTTTGCCCTTTTGTAAAGTTTTGACCTTCCCTGCCTGTAACCTTTTGCCCTTTTCAGTACTTTCTTTCTTCTTTTTCGCGAAGCAGGAGCATTTGTCGCTCTTGGCATTTTTAACTCCTATTTGTAAGGAAGAAGTCTTTTAACTGTCTTTGCATCTCCTTTCCCTTTAAGAATTGATGCTTTCTTTATTCTTCTTTTTCTCTTTGGACTCTTTTTTGAAAGAAGATGGCTTCCGCCACTGCCAAAATGTTTAACTTTCCCTGTCCCTGTTATTTTAAACCTTTTTTTGACCGATTTTTTTGTTTTTAACTTTGGCATTTTTTCACTCCTTTATACAGGAATAAAAGTTACACTTAACCTTTTTCCTTCAAGTTTTGGTGCTCTTTCAGCTTTCCCGATATCAACAAGTTCTTTTGTCAGTCTTTCAAGTATTCTGTATCCCCTTTCTTTATGCACAATTTCTCTTCCTTTAAACATAACAGTTACCTTCACTCTGTGTCCCTCCTTCAAAAAATTTTCAATATGTTTCTTTTTGAATTTATAATCATGTTCACTTATCTCAGGTGTAAACCTTATCTCTTTCTGCTCGCTCTGTCTCTGTTTTTTCCTTAATTCTTTCTGTTTCTTTTTCTGCTCATACAGAAACCTCTTAAAATCCATCAATCTGCATACGGGAGGGGAAGCATTTGGAACAATCTCAACAAGGTCAAGATTTTTCTCCCTTGCTATATCCAGTGCTTTATTCCTGTCCACAATTCCGTATTGCTTCCCATCCTCCCCTATCAATCTCACCTTTGGTGCTTTTATCCTGTAATTAATCCTGTATCTTTTTTCTCTAATATCCACCCCTTACTATATTATATAATTTTTTTATGGAATTATACACCAACTCAATAAAAGTGTCTATTCTTCCATCTCTTTTTTAAAAATCTCCTTCAATTTTTCAATTTCAAACTCCCCAACCATCCCTTTACCATGTTTCCTCAAAGATAATTTCCCGCTTTTCATCTCCTTTTCTCCAACTATTACCATATATGGAATCTTCTCTTCTTCTGCCTCTTTTATCTTTTTGTTTATCTTTTCATCTTTCAAATCAACTTCTGTCCTGAAATCTTTTAATTTTTCCTTTATCTCCATTGCAAAATTTATATATTTCTGTGAAATAGGAAGTATCTTAATCTGGACAGGGGCAAGCCAGAAAGGTAAATTCCCATTACAATGCTCTATAAGAATACCAAAAAACCTTTCAATAGAACCGAGAATCGCTCTGTGTATCATTATTGGTTGGGAGAAATTCCCCTTTTCATCAATATATTTTAACTGGAACCTCTCAGGTATATTGAAATCCACCTGTATTGTTGAACACTGCCATAATCTGCCAAGAGAATCCTTTATCTTTATATCAATCTTTGGTCCATAAAAGACCCCTTCACCCGGGTCAATTTTGTAAGGGATATCCTTTTCTTTCAAAGCATTTTCAAGTTCTGAAATAGCCCTATCCCAGTTTTCTATACTGCCGACAAATTTTTCAGGTCTTGTTGAAAGATATACTTCAAACTCATTAAAACCGAATTTTTTCAAGAAGAAATATACAAGGTCTATCAAATTTTTTATTTCATCTTTCAATTGAGAAGGTGTACAGAAAATATGTGCATCGTCCTGAGTAAAACCCCTTACTCTCAAAAGGCCGTGTAAAACTCCCTGTTTTTCAAGTCTGTAAACTGTTCCAAGTTCAGCCCATCTTAAAGGAAGTTCTTTATAACTTATGAGTTTTGTATTGTAAATTATAATATGGAAAGGGCAATTCATCGGTTTCAACTGCATAAACTTACCGTTTCCTATGTCCATTGGAGGAAACATATATTCTTTATAAAAAGAAAGGTGTCCTGATTTTTCCCATAATGATATATCTGCAATATGAGGAGTATAGAGAAGCTGGTATCCATTTTTCAAATGGACATCCTTCCAGAAATCCTCTATTATTTTCCTAACAATTGCTCCTTTTGGATGCCAGAAAATGAGACCTGAACCTATTTCCGGATGGATACTGAAAAGGTCAAGTTTCTTACCAAGCACTCTGTGGTCTCTCTTTTTTGCTTCTTCAATGAAATTTAAATATTCTTTTAACTTTTCCTCTGTAGGGAATGATATCCCGTAAATTCTCTGCATGCTTTCCCTTTTCTCATCACCTCTCCAGTAAGCAGATGCAACACTCAAAAGTTTAAAATATTTAACCTCACCTGTTGAAGAAAGGTGTGGGCCTTCACAAAGGTCAATAAATTCTCCCTGTTTATAAAAGGATACTTTATCATCCTCAATCCCTGAAAGAATTTCAAGTTTAAATTTCTCATCTTTAAGAATCTTTTCTGCCTCCTTTTTATCAACAACTATCCTTTCAATTTTAAAATTCTGCTCAATTATCTTCCTCATCTCCTTTTCAATCCTTTCAATATCCTCAGGTGTGAATGGTTTTTCTCTGTAAAAATCATAGTAAAAACCATTCTCTATAGGTGGCCCTATTCCCAGTTTTACTTCTGGAAATAACCTTTTTACAGCCTGGGCAAGAATATGGGAAGTTGTATGCCAGTATCTTTTAAGATATTCCTTCTCTTCCATTTTTATATCAAGCGGGGCCGACGGGATTCGAACCCGCGACCTCCAGATCGACAGTCTGGCATTCTAGACCGCTGAACTACGGCCCCTATTTTGTTAATTTTTATTTTACCTTCCTATCTATCTCCAAGTCAATTATAATATTATAAACGATAGTTTTAAATGGAAGAAAGGATAATAAAAGTTCTTGGAGAGAATGCAAAATATGATTCTTCTGGTTTTATAAGGAAAAAAGAGGGTTTTCTTCCATTCATATATCCTTCTGTTGGAGAGAAAGGAAGGATATGTAATCTTTTCAAAATATTGCTTACAAATAAATGTAAATCAAATTGCCTTTATTGTGTGAACAGAAGAGATAGAGACTACCAGAGATATTCACTTTCCCCTCACCAGATTGCTGAAACATTTTACCAGTTCTGGAAAAAGGGATATGTGGAGGGACTTTTCCTTTCATCTGCAATAGATGAGGATGCAAATGAAACTCAGGAAAAGATGATAAAAACTGCAGAAATATTAAGGAAAAAATATGGATATAAAGGGTATATTCATCTGAAAATACTTCCAGGTGCTGACGAATATCTTATTAAAAAAGCATTTCTTTTTGCAACAAGAATCTCCATCAATATGGAAGCACCCTCAACAAGACATCTTTCAAAGATAAGCAAGGATAAAGATTTTTCAAAAAATCTTCTCAAAAGGCTCAAATATATTTCAAAGATAAATAAGGAAATCCCACTTCCTGCAGGTATCACAACTCAATTTATTGTCGGGGCAGCAGGTGAAAAAGATAAAGAAATTATTGGTTTTTCATATTATCTTTATAAAAATCTTGGTCTGAAAAGGATTTATTACAGTGGATTTATTCCTGTTATAAATACACCACTTGAGAATCTACCTGCATGCAATCGAAAAAGGGAGGTGAGATTATACCAGGCAGATATACTTATAAGAAAGTATGGATTTAAATCTTCAGAAATCCCTTATGATGAGAATGGAAACCTGGTTTTGGAGAAAGACCCAAAACTTTTATGGGCTGAGAAAAACCCTTCCTTTTTCCCCTTAGAGATAAATAAAGCAGATTTTGAAGAATTGATAAGAGTCCCTGGTATAGGATTTAATTCTGCAAAGAAGATAATAGAGATAAGAAAGGAAAATAAAATAAATTCTCCATCACAGATTAAAAGATTAAAAATAAGACTGAATATTGCATGCAGATTTCTTCTCTTCAACGGAAAGAAAATTAATCCTGACCAGATACTCCCTGAACCTGAAGATGAGCAACTCCTTTTACTGGATGAGAT
>QNCF01000046.1 GCA_003644395.1 Candidatus Omnitrophota bacterium | reverse complement strand
GGACAGGATTGTTAAGAGATTTTTTAAAAACAGGAAAGATATTGGAGTTATAACTAAAAAACCAATTATTCCATCTGATGAGGAGATAAAGAAAAATCCTGCAAGCAGAAGTGCAAAGTTGAGAGTTGGGGAGAAATTATGAGGATATTTATAAAAAGGTGGCATATTTATATAACTCTCTGTGTCTTCTTTCTTACTGTATATGTGCTGATTTCAATTTCTCTTTTCTCAATAGGATATAAACTGAAAGAACTTGAGGATAAATATAAGGAACTAACTCTGATAAATAAGAATAAACAATCAGAATTTCTCAAATTGCTCTCCCCTTCAAAGATGAAAGAGATGATGAGTAAATACAATATGGAACTTAAAAAACCAGAAGAGTGGAGATATGTTGAAGTTTTTAAAGAAAAAGAGGGGTTTATAAGTGGAATTGGGGAAAATAAAGCAGAGGCAAGCACAAGGTGAAGAGGAGATAAATAATAAAGTGAAGAAATTGAAATTCTTTTATTCAGTTATGTTTTCTGTTGTATTTTTCTCATTATTCAAATTACAGATTTTTGACCACCATTTTTACAGGGAGAAAATGGAAAGGCAGATATTCAAAAAAGTTATAGTTAAAGCAGAAAGAGGAAAAATTTATGATAGAAATGGGAAAATACTTGCAATGGATGTTCCCTATTACTCTCTTTATCTTGATTTCTGGAAAATAAGGGATTATGAGAAGAACCATCCAGGCTACTGGAAATTTTTAAGGAAAAGGGTAAGTGAAATTCTTAATATCCCTGAAGAGATACTGGAAAGAAAGGCAAAAAAATCTTCATATCCTCTCATTAAGAAAGAACTCACAATTGAAGAATATAAAAGACTGAAACCATTCAGGGGTAAAGGTGTTGTCTGTGAGGAGAATTTTAAAAGGGTATATCCTTACGGTAAACTTGCCTGCCATGTAATTGGGTTTTCCGGAACTGAAAGGAAAGGACTTGAAGGTGCTGAATATTACTATGATTGGATTTTGAAACCATCTGATGGGATTTCTGTGATTTTAAAAGATGGGATGGGAAGGGTAATTCCTTCTCTTGAAAAAGAGATTGTCCATCCAAGGAAGGGAAAGGATATATTTCTCACAATAGATTTGAATATACAGAATATTGTTGAAGAAGAGATTGAAAAAGCCTGGAAGGAATTAAAGCCAAAAAGTATCAGTGTTATAGTGATGGAAAAATCAGGTGAAATCCTTGCCCTTGCAAATAGACCGAATTATGACCCAAATAATCCAGGTGATTATCCTGCTGGATTCAGAAGAAATAGAGCAGTTACAGACATTTTTGAACCAGGTTCAATTTTCAAAATTGTTACGATTGCAGCAGCTATTGAGGAAAATATTGTATCTCCATTGCAGAGATTTTATTGTGAAAGGGGAAAATGGTTTATCAGAAGCCATTACCTTCACGATACACATAAATTTGAAGATTTAACAGTTGAGGAAATTCTGATTAAATCAAGCAATATCGGAACAGTAAAGATAGCATTGAAACTTGGCAAAGAATTGCTTTACAGATACTGTGAAGAATTTGGATTTGGGCAGTTTACAGGGATTGACCTGCCAGGGGAAGTAAGGGGAATATTGAGGGAACCTGAGAAATGGTCTGGATATTCAATAGTTGCAATTCCAATAGGCCAGGAAATAGGAGTTACAGCTATCCAGGCTATAAGGGCGATGGGAGTAATTGTAAACGATGGATATCTTCCAGCACCACATATTTTAAAGGAGATACATTCACAGGATGGCAAAATAATCCCTTATAAAAATATAAAATCAAGAAAAGTAATTTCAAAAAAGACATGCAGAATTCTCTCACAGATTCTTGAAAAAGTTGTGAGCCCTGAAGGAACAGCTCCTCTTGCTTACATATCCGGATACCATGTTGGCGGAAAGACAGGGACTGCCCAGAAAGTTGTAAATGGAAGATATTCAAAAGATAAGGTTGTTGCATCTTTTGTTGGATATATCTATAACAGGAATTCTCCAAAAATAGTGATTATGGTAAAAGTTGATGAACCGAAAAAATTATTTTATGGAGGGCTTGTCGCTGCTCCAATTTTCAGAAATATTGCATGGAGAACAATGTATTATCTTGAAGCACCACCTGACGAAAATCTTGAAAGATTAAAACTTGTATTGAGGGGAAAATGAAACTGAAAGAAATACTGAAACATGTTCCTGATAAGAAAGTCTCCAATTTTAAGAATTATGAAATTTCAGGAATTACATATGATTCAAGGAAAGTAAAGGAGAATTATATTTTTGTTGCAATAAAAGGAACAAAACTTGATGGACACAATTTCATTAAAGATGCTATTGATAGAGGGGCAAAAGTTATTTTTGTTGAAAGAGAATTATTACTTCCGCATGATATAACACAGGTTGTGGTGGAAAATACAAGAGAAACTCTGGCTCTTATTTCATCAATTTTCTATGGGAATCCATCCGATAAATTGAAAGTCATTGGAATAACAGGTACAAATGGGAAGACAACAACCTCTTACCTTTTAAAATCAATACTCACTGAAAGTGGGAAAAAATGTGGATTGATCGGAACTGTTATGTATGAGATAGGGGAAAGGAAGATTTCCTCAATAAATACAACTCCAGAATCACTTGATATTGAAGAATTGCTTTCCCAGATGGTGGAAATGGGGACAACACATGCAATAATGGAAGTCTCATCGCATGGATTGGACCAGGGAAGGGTTAAATTTATAAATTTTGATGCAGGGATAATGACAAATATCTCCTCACATGAGCATCTTGATTACCATAAAAGTTTTAAAAATTATCTTAAGGCAAAATTGAGTTTTTTTGGCAGATATTTAGCGGAAAGTAAAAAGAAAAAAAAGATTGGTATTGTGAATAGAGATGACCCATATTCAAAATATTTTATCAATGAGTTGAAAAGGAACAATATTGAATTTATCACATATGGAAGGGATAAAAAATCAGATGTTAAACTTATTGATTTTAAAATTTCTGAAAAAGGGAATTATCTGAAAGTTGAGAGTGGAGGAAAGATATATGAGTTTTCAACACCTATTACAGGGAGAGGGAATATCTACAATGCGGTTGCTTCAATTTCATATGCATTTTTTGAAGGTATACCTGTTGAAATTATAAAAAAAGGGCTTGAGAATATAAAGAGTGTCCCTGGAAGATTTGAATTTATTGATGAAGGACAGCCATTCAGTGTGATAGTTGATTATGCCCATACTTCTCACAGCCTGGAGAATCTTCTTTTATCAGTGAGGGATTTAAATCCAAAAAGGATAATTTTAATTTTTGGATGTGGAGGAGATAGAGACAGGAGTAAAAGACCGGTTATGGGGAAAATAGCAGTTAAAATGGCAGATATTGTTATAATTACATCAGATAATCCACGTTCAGAGGACCCGATGGATATTATAAGAGATATTGAAAAAGGGATTGGCTGGTTGAGAAGGAAAAAATGCAAAATTATACCTGATAGAAAAGAAGCAATAAAAGAAGGAATTTTCCTCGCTGAAGAAGGTGATTTTGTTGTCATAGCTGGTAAAGGACATGAGACATACCAGATACTTAAAGATACAGTCATTCCATTTGATGACAGGGAAGAGGCAAGGAAATTTATAAGGGAGAGGTATGGAAGGGGTTAAAATATCAGATATTTTGGAGTGGACAGATGGGGTTGCTGAGAATATAAAATTTGATTTTCCAGTTAAAGGAATATCAACTGATACAAGGAATTTAAAGAATGGAGAATTGTTTGTTGCCCTGGAGGGAAAAAGATTTGATGGTCATGATTTTGTCCAAGAGGCATTCAGGAAAGGAGCAGTATGTGCTGTTGTAAGAAGAGATTTTGAATTGCCGGAAAGACCACTTATAAAGGTAAAGGATACTCTTAAAGGGCTTGGTGATATTGCGAAAGGGTACAGGAGAAGGTTCAATTTAAAAGTTATAGGGATTACAGGTAGCGATGGAAAAACGACAACAAAAGAGATAGTGGGAAGGGTTCTCCATTCAAAATACAATACAGTCATATCTGAAAAAAGTTATAACAATCAGATAGGACTACCCCTTACAATTTTTAAATTATCATCAAATACAAAATTCTGTGTTGTTGAGATGGGAATGAACAAAAAGGGTGAGATAGATTATTTATCAAAAATTGCCTCTCCATCTGTTGGAATAATAACAAATATAGGGTATGCACATATAGGATTTTTTAAAAACAGAAAGGAAATTGCAGAGGAAAAGTCCAGACTTTTGAGGAACCTTGAGGAGAATGGATTTAAGGTTTTAAACTTTGATTCCCCATTTTTCAATTATTTGAAGAAAGTCGGGAAAAATAAAACTTTCAGTTTTGGATTGAATGATGGTGCTGATTATCAGGGATATTTTGATAAAATTGGTGAGGATTCATTCACATTCAGAATTAAAAATATAAAAGAAGAATTCAGAATGAATTTCTGGAACCCATCCTTCATTTATTCTGGAATTATAGGAATTATAATTGGTTTAAAATTCGGTATCCCTTTAATTGAAATAAAAAAGATACTCTCTGAATTCAAACCACTTGAAGGTCGAAGCAGAATTATAGATACAGGGAGGGTGAAAGTAATTGATGAAAGTTACAATTCAAATCCATTTTCACTTAAAATGGCAATTTACCATTTTGCAAAAAGGAAAGAGAAAAGAAAGATTTTGATAGTCGGTGATATGGCAGAACTGGGCAGATACTCATATATTTTCCATCTGAATATTGGAAGGTATTTAAATAAATTGCCGATAAATTTAATCCTGACATATGGAGAGAAAAGCAAAGCAATAAAAGATGGGATAAAGGAGAAAGAGAGGGTGAAAAGTTTCAGAGATATTTCTGAAATTTTTGAATTTCTGGACAGAAATATTAAAGATGGCGATATTATTCTTGTTAAAGGTTCAAGGATTATGGGAATGGAAAGGATTGTCAATTATATAGTGGAAAAATTCTCCTGTTAAAATGCTTTACAAATTTTTATACGGACTTAAAGATTATTGGTTTGGATTCAATGTCTTCAGATATATAACGGTAAGGACAGTCCTTGCGATATTCACCTCTCTTTTAATCTCAATATTATCTGGCCCATTCTTGATAAGAAAATTGAAAAACCTCTGCCATCCATCTTTTATGGATAATTTCCGGAAAGATAAAAGCCCAACTCCAACAATGGGTGGAATACTTATACATGGAAGCATAATATTTGCAGTTTTATTATGGACAGACCTGAAAAATATATATATTCTGCTTTCCCTTGCAGTTATTCTATTGCTTTTCCTTCTTGGATTATGGGATGATTATTTGAAGTTGAAAACAAAAAGCCATAAAGGTTTGAGACCACTTGTTAAAATTATCTGGCAAATTTTTGTTGGATTGCTTGCAGGGATTATCCTTTACTATCATCCATCACTCAATTTCAATCCCAAATTATACCTTCCATTTTTCAAAAAAATATTTTTCAACCTTGGCCCTTATTACATACTCCTTATAATACTCATAATTGTTGCAACATCAAATGCAGTAAATCTTACAGATGGTATGGATGGGCTTGCTATTGGAAATATATTGATTGTTGCTCTGACATATGGAGTTATGGCATATGTTGCTGGAAATATTAAATTTGCA
This sequence comes from Candidatus Omnitrophota bacterium, assembly GCA_003644395.1. Taxonomy (GTDB): domain Bacteria; phylum Ratteibacteria; class UBA8468; order B48-G9; family JAFGKM01; genus B48-G9. The sequence continues at coordinate 3,312 of QNCF01000046.1, read as the reverse complement.
ACTTACCTCAATATTCCATATGTTTCAGGTGCAGGTGAACTTGCAGTACTCTGTGGAGGGATATTAGGAGCATGTCTTGGTTTTCTTTGGTATAATTGCTATCCTGCAGAGATATTTATGGGAGATACAGGTTCACTCCCTCTTGGAGGAATTATAGGTTTCATCGCTGTATGTGTAAAGCAGGAAATTCCATTGATATTCGTTGGCGGTATATTTGTGATTGAAGCCCTTTCTGTGATAATACAGGTAATTTCATTTAAATGGAGGGGAAAGAGAGTATTTCTGATGTCTCCTCTTCACCACCATTTTGAATTGAGAGGATGGAAGGAACCAAAAGTTGTTGTTAGATTCTGGATTCTTGGAATAATATTTGCCCTTTTTGCTCTCATGACTTTGAAGATAAGGTGATGGATATTAAAGGTAAAAAAGTTGTGGTTGTTGGGCTTGGGAGGACTGGATGTGATGTTGCAGAATTTCTTTTAAATAAAGGAGCAGATGTATTTATAACTGAAGAAAGAAAAGATGAAGAAATATATGAAAAGGCTGAATATTTTAAAAGTAAAGGGGCTAAAGTTGAGACAGGAAAACATACTGAGGAATTTCTTGAGGGAAGCAATCTTATCGTTGTAAGTCCAGGTGTTCATCCTTCCAGTTTACCTGTAAGATGGGGAAAGAAAAGGGGAATACCTGTTATAAGTGAGATTGAACTTGCTTATATATTCTCACCTTCAGGAAAGATAATAGGGATAACAGGGACAAATGGGAAAACAACAACATCCTCCCTTACATTTTCATTATTTAAAAATGCCTTTGAAGATGCTGTTCTGTGTGGAAATATCGGCAATACTTATATAGGTGAACTTGGAAGGATAAAACCTGAAACATGGGTTGTTATTGAAATAAGCAGTTTCCAGCTGGAATTTATAAAAAGTTTTTCTCCATTTATTGGAATAATTTTAAACATAACACCTGACCATCTTGATAGGCATAATTCTATGGAAAATTATGCTTTTATAAAGGCAAAAATTTTTGAAAATTCAGAAAAAGATAGCTGGGCGATATTAAACAGAGATGATTTCTGGTGCAGAAAGATTGGTGAAATAATAAGGTGTAAAAAGATTTTTTTCAGTATTCCAGGTAAGGCAGATGTTTATCTGGAGGATAATAAAATAATGTCTGAGAATGAATTTTATAAAGGGGAAGTAATATCAGTGGATGAGACAGAACTTTTTGGTTATGGAAATATTGAGAATATGATGGCAAGTATATGTGCTGGATTGATATGTGGAATAGATATCGGGATAATAAGGGATACTCTGAAAAATTTTAAGCCACTTCCGCACAGACTTGAAAAGGTATGTGAAATAAAAGGGATTACATTTATAAATGATTCCAAAGCGACAAATATATATTCAGTAAAAAGGGCTCTTGAAAGTTTCCCTGAAGGCAAAAAGATAATACTTATAATGGGAGGAAGAAATAAGGGGATGGATTTTTCAGAATTATCTGAATTGATTGGAAGGAAAGTTAAGTTTTTAATATTGCTTGGAGAATCAAAAAGGGAACTGAAGGAGGCATTTTCAAAATGTGGTGTGGAAATAGAGTTTGCAGAAAATATGGAAGAAGCGGTGAGGAAAGGTTATGAAAAGGGGAAAAAAGGTGATACAGTCCTTCTTTCTCCAGGATGTTCTTCATTTGATATGTTTAAAAATTACCAGGAAAGGGGAGATGTTTTTAAGGAAGCAGTTAAAAATCTATTATAATATCTATCTTTCAGGGTTGTTTCTTGTGGTATTCGGTATTGTTATTGTTTTAAGTTCAAGTGCAGGATATGCCATTACAGAGAATCAGAATCCATTTATCTACCTTTTTAAACACATTCTTGGATTATTCCTTGCAGGCATCTTCCTTATTTTCTTTGAAAGACTTGGAATTGAGAAATTTAAAAAACTTATAACACCTTTATTTATCCTCTCAATAATTCTTCTCATAATCCCTGTTGTTACAGGAAATTTGAGGTGGATAAGGATTGGAATTTTAAGTTTCCAGCCTTCTGAGCTTATTAAACTCACATTCCTTTTATATCTTTCAAACTATCTCACAGCGATAAAAAAGAAAGGAAAGATAAATAATATAAAATCTCTTATACTTCCTTCAATTTCACTTTTAATAATAACAATACTTTTACAGCTCCAGAAAGACCTCGGGACATTTTTGATTATACTTTTCCTTTTCTTTTTGCTTCTTTATATTGCAGGGTTTCCACGGAAATATCTTCTATCAATGGTAAGTGCAGGTGTAGTCCTTTTCTCAATTTTAATCTTTATTTTCCCCTACAGAATTGAGAGAATAAAAATATTTGTGAATTCAATATTAAATCCAGAAAAGGTTTATACATCAAAAGGATATTACCAGATAAAGCAGTCAAAAATTGCTCTCGGTTCTGGAGGGATATTTGGGGAAGGGGTCGGAATAGGGAAGGGGAAACTCAGATTTTTGCCTGAAGCACATACAGATTATGTATTTGCTGTGATAGGTGAGGAGATGGGGTTTATTGGATGTATGGTTGTTGTATTTTTATTCGGACTGCTTATTTTTTCTTCTCTTGAACTTGCAATAAGACTGAAGGATATATTTGAAAAATTTATAGTTCTGGGAATAAGTTCCCTGATAGGTTCGCAGTTTCTCATGCATGTCTATGTTGTTTTAAATCTAATCCCCTCAAAAGGTACAACTCTTCCATTTTTCAGTGCAGGAACATCATCCCTTTTTGTTAATCTTATAGCACTTGGAATACTTTTGCATATTGCGAAAAGAAGGTGTGCAGATATATTTGAAGAAGAGATTTAAATTTTCTCAAGAAAAAATATTATTTTTAATTTCAAAGTGAGTGGATTGATTCTTTTAAATATAATTTTGAGGTACAGATCAGAAACTGCTTTTATGCTTTTTATTCTGCCATTTTCCTTATCAAAAAATAAATTCCCTCCTGTTTTATTTATCCCTTTAAATTCCACAGAAATATTGTTTTCTCTGCTTTCTTTTATAAACTGATTTGAGAAGATTTCAAATTTATGGAGATTTTTAAATTTACCTTTATAGATATACCAGAATTCAAGACTGCTCAGTGGAATTCCAAAGAAGTTAAACTGTGGTATTTTCTGTATCCATCTTTTATTCTTGTATATCCTTTCTGGAAAAACTGGGAAGAATTTTAAAACCGGTGATATTCCGAAGATACCTTCAGATATATTTTCTGTTTTTAAAATCTCTCCATTTTCTTTTATCTTTATCCTTAAAGATGGAATAACT
>QNCF01000045.1 GCA_003644395.1 Candidatus Omnitrophota bacterium | reverse complement strand
GCAATTTCACAGATAGGAATAATACTTTTCTTTTCTCCTGAATAAGAGATTATTATAAGCAGATCTTTTTCCTTTATTGGTGGGCATATCGTTTCTCCAACAACATAACTCTCTTTCCCAAGATGCCTCAATCTCATTGCAAAACACCTTCCAATAAGTCCACTTCTTCCTGCCCCACATACAAATACCCTTTCAGATTTTTTTATTAAAGAATACAATTTCTCAAATTCATCCTCACCAAAATCTTTAAGAACTTCCTTTATTTCAGATATAACTTTCTCTATCTTCATCGATTTAATTTTATAATCGCATCAGAATATTGTAAAATTAATAACATGGAATTGATTGAAGGGGTAAAAATAAAAAAATTAAATTTTATTCCTGATGAAAGAGGAAGACTGATGGAGATATTGAGATGTGATGATGAAATATTTGAAAAATTCGGTCAGGTTTATATTACAACTGCATATCCAGGTGTTGTCAAAGCATGGCATGCACACAGATACCAGGATGATAATATAACTGTGATAAAAGGGATGGCAAAGGTTGTTTTATGTGATTTAAGAGAGGGAAGCCCAACATATAAAAAGATAAATGAATTTTTTGCAGGTGAATACAATCCAATCCTTATCCATATCCCAAAACTTGTATACCATGGTTTTAAATGTATAAGTGAAAATGAATGTATCGTTTTAAATATACCAACTCAACCTTATAACCATAAAAATCCTGATGAATTGAGACTGCCTTTTGATACAGAAGAGATACCTTATAACTGGGAAAGGAGGAATTATTAAATGAAGGGGATTGTTCTTGCTGGTGGACTTGGGAAAAGGCTTTATCCACTCACAAAAGTTACAAATAAGCATCTTTTACCTGTTTATAACAAACCCATGATTTTTTATCCATTAATGACTCTTATTGATGCAGGGATAAGGGATATTTTAATTGTAACAGGTGGGAATTCTGCCGGTGATTTTTTGAGATTGCTTGGGAATGGAAAAGATTTTGGACTTTCCCATCTACATTATGTATACCAGGAAGGGGAAGGAGGAATTGCTGCTGCTTTGGCACTTGCTGAACATTTCTGTGGAGGAGATAAGATGGTTGTGATTCTTGGGGATAATATTATTGAGAAAAGCATTAAAAAAGAGGTTGAAATTTTCAAAAAGCAGAAAGTTGGGGCAAGGATATTATTAAAAGAGGTTGAAAACCCGGAAAGGTTTGGTGTTGCAGAGATTAAAGATGGTAAAATTGTAAGAATAATTGAAAAGCCAAAAAAACCACCTTCAAAATTTGCTGTTACAGGAATTTATATGTATGATAGCCAGGTCTTTGATATTATAAGGACACTTAAACCATCTGAAAGAGGAGAACTTGAAATTACAGATGTGAACAATGCATATCTTAAAAAGGGTGAGTTAACATTTGGAATTCTTGAAGGATGGTGGACAGATGCAGGAACTTTTGATTCACTCCTCAAAGCAAATATTCTCGTAGCAGAGAAGGAAAGGAAAAAATGAATATAGTTGTAACAGGTGGGGCTGGCTTCATAGGTTCAAACTTCATAAAATACATCCTCAAGAAATACCCTGATTACAAAATCCTCAATATAGATAAACTTACATACGCAGGAAATCTGGATAATTTAAAAGAAGTTGAAAATAATAAAAATTATAAATTTGTTAAAATGGATATATGTGAAAGGGAGATTGAAGATTTAATAACTGGTTATGATGTGATTATAAACTTTGCTGCTGAAACTCATGTTGATAGAGCAATTGAAAATCCTGAAATTTTTTTAAAGACAGATATATTTGGGACTTTCAATCTTTTAGAAATAAGCAGAAAGAAAAAAATAGAAAAATATATACAGATTTCTACTGATGAAGTGTATGGGAGTATTGAAAATGGCTCATTTGATGAAACAAGTCCATTAAATCCATCAAATCCTTATTCAGCAAGTAAAGCATCTGCAGATTTACTTGTCCTTTCTTATTTTAAAACTTACAAACTGCCTGTAAATATTATTAGAAGCACAAATAATTATGGACCAAACCAGTATCCAGAAAAATTCATCCCTCTCCTTATAACAAATGGAATTGATAATAAATTCCTTCCAATTTATGGGGATGGTCTTTATGTTAGAGAGTGGCTTTATGTTGAAGATAATTGCAGAGCGATAGATTTAATATTGCATAAAGGGGAAGATGGGGAAATTTATAATGTATCTTCTGGGGAGGAGAGAGAAAACATTTATGTGGCAAAAAAGATACTGGAAATTCTTGGAAAACCAGAATCTCTTATCAGATTTGTGAAGGATAGACCAGGCCATGATAGAAGATACAGTATAAAATTTGAAAAATTAAAGAAATTGGGATGGGAACCTTTATTCAAATTTGAAGATGGACTTGAAAAAACTGTAAACTGGTATATTGAAAATGAATGGTGGTGGAGGAAGATAAAAGAGGGGGATTTCAAAGAGTATTATAAAAAACATTATCAAATATGAAGAAAATCCTCATTACAGGTGGAAAAGGACTTGTCGGGAGAAATGCAGGAGAAATTTTATCAGACGATTTTGAAGTATTCTCATTTGGAAAGGATGAACTTGATATAACAGATAGAGAAAATGTAATAAAGATATTCAATGAAATAAAACCAGATATAGTTTTACATTCAGGTGCCCTTACAGATGTTGATTTGTGTGAGGAAAATCCTGAAAAAGCATACCTTGTAAATTCCTTTGGAACACAGAATGTATCAGTAGCATCTCAGAATATCAAAGCATATCTTATATATTTGAGCACTGACTTCATTTTTGATGGTAAAAAAAATTCACCTTATTCAGAATATGATATTCCAAATCCTTTAAGTATTTATGGTAAAAGCAAATTGCTCGGTGAATATTTTGTCTCACATCTATCAGATAAATTTCTCATAATCAGGACATCAAGGATATTTGGAAAAGGAGGGAGAAATTTTGCAAGTAAAATTCCTTTCTTAATGAAGGAAAAAGAAAAGATATTTCTTACAGAAGATATTATAAATTCTCCAACTTATGTGGTTGACCTTGTGAATACAATTAAATTTTTGATAAAAAAAGAGGTTTTCGGTATATTAAATTTCTCAAATAAGGGTTTCTGTTCATGGTTTGATTATGGGAAAAAAATAAAAGAATTTCTTGGCCTTGAAACAGAAATTATCCCTGTAAAGTTTAAAGATTTTAAGGAAAAGAAAGCACAAAGACCACCTTTTTCTGCACTCAATACAGAATTGATAGAAAGCCTTGGATTTAAAATTCCTGATTGGGAATATTCCCTTAAGGTATTTCTGGAGGAGATATGGAAGTAGGGTTAATTCTTGCTGCTGGGAAGGGAGAAAGGATAAAAAGCAGATATAAAGATATTCCCAAACCCCTTTTAAGTGTTGACGGAAGACCTATTTTGGAGTATAATCTTTTACTCCTTGAAAGAGCGAAGGTTAAAAAAATATTTATAGTTGTGAGTTATAAATCAAGGCAGTTATTTGAAAATTTTGTCAGGAAATTACCATTTAAGGATAAGATTGAGTTTATTATCCAGAGAAAAAGGCTTGGAACTGCTCACGCTGTGAAAATTGCTGAGAGTAAAATAGGGAAAAGAAGCTTTATCTATATGGTTGGAGATAATTTTACAAATTTTAATATTGAGAAACTGATTGAAAGACATAAAGAATTAAATGCAGATGCAACACTTGCTCTCAAAGAAGTTGATGAACCAGAAAAATACGGGATTGCAGAAGTGGAAGGAGATTGGGTAAAAAGAATTATTGAAAAACCAAAGGAACCACCAACAAATTTGAGTTTTACCAGTATGGCAATATTTGAACCTGTTATATTTGATGCTATTAAAAATATAAGGAAAAATTTAAAAAAGAAAGAATATTTTATAACAGATGCTATTGAAAAATTGATTGAAAACGGCGGTAAAGTTGGATTTTTAAAGATAGATACCTGGAGAATAAATATAAATACTCCACATGACCTTGAAATAGCGAAAAAATATGCTAAAAAATTTATATAGAGCCCCCATCGACTAGCGGCCCAGGTCACCACTCTTTCAAGGTGGTAGCGCCGGTTCGAGTCCGGCTGGGGGCATTTTTCCCTCCTTAAAATCTTGACATCTTCTGAATATATAGAAAAATAATGAAGTATGGATGGAAGGAAATCTATTTTAGAGGATAGTATTGAAAAGATTGCTCAAATTTTAAATGCAAAGGTTGAAAAAGAAAAAACCCACTGGATAATCCCACTTTCCAGCAAATACAGATATTTTGACCAGTTCAATAGAGAATATAAAGCATGTTTTTCAAAAAGGAAAAATGGAGTTATTGTAAGAGTTATCCCTTCAAAGATAGAAAAAAGGCTCAATTTAAAGGATGAGAAAAAAGAATTTATTGTAAGGGATGGAAAGATTTACAGAACAACAGATATAGAAATTATTATTGAATTTATAAAGAATTTCTTTTCAAAGAGAAATTATAATGTTGATATTTCCCCTGCAAAGAAAACCATAGGGATAAAACATCACTGGATAAAAGCAATAATAAAAGAAGGTTCACACAGAGGAGATATTGAGATAGTAAGGACCATACCTTACTGGAAAGTTGTATTAAGGGACGAGGATCCAAAAAAGCCATTTTTCTGCACACCATTTCACCAGTATATCTTCCATATCCTTCCTGAACTTGAAATAGGCAAAAGTATAGAAGAAATTCTGATAGATTACCAGGAAAGCGAAATTGCAACGACATCTGTTTCCCCAATCTCCATGTTAAGGAGGGCAATATATGGATTTAAAAGTCCCAATTTAAGGGCATTTTACTCAGAAGAGGGGTTATTTCCTGAAGTAAAGCATAGAATAAGGCTATGTGTCTTTGCAAATCTGGGATTTGGAATAGCAAATGCAAGTGTATTTGTAAGAGTTGCTGAGAAACTTAAAGGGAATGCCTGGTATACAATTGCAGTAGGAGCTCTTGCTTTTGCGAGGGCACCTGCAGAATCTTATTATATGAGAAAATCCCTGGGATTAACTGAACACTTGCCATCAACTTCACTCCAGAAATTCATTGATTCTCAGGAATTTAAAAGGATTTATGAATCAAAGGAAATAAAAAGCTGGAGAAATTTTGAAAGGGCATTGACTGAAATATTCCGTAAAAGGGAGAATTTTGCAGTGGATATGGAAAATTATATGAGAATAAAAGAAAATATTTATAAAGCAGTTGAGGAGAAAGATTATCAGAAAGTATCCTTGCTACTCAAAGATAATTTGAAACTTGATGAATCAGAGTTAAATTCACTTAAAATTTTTATAAACAACCTTCTTCCTTTCAATAAAGAAAAAATAGTGGAGGATTTGAGAGACAAAGTTAAAAAACTTTCAGAAAGAAATATTCTCAAACCAGGAAGTGATGTTATTCTTGAAAAATACTTAAAAGAGATTTTCTCCCATAACCTATTGAGATATTCATGTAATAAAGCCTTCAAACTTTTCCATGATAGATTAAAACAGGAAGAAAGAACACCCACAAAACAGGAAATCCACCAGTTAATAAGAGATTGTAAAAGAAATATTATTCCTTTCAGAATTTTTGATATACTTTTATTCTTTTCCCTTTATATTGTCGGATATACAGCCACTTTTTTCCCAAATTTACCAGACCTTGCTATTCCAATTTACTATTTATTCTATGGTGCCTCAGCACATATTATAACTGCTGCATTAAACAGGTTCAGTTCTCAGGTTGGCCTCCAGTACCTTTACCGTCAGCTTGAAAATGCTCCAACTATCAGGAGTGCAGCGGATGTATGGAATGAATTTAATTCACATATAATGAGATTGTGGGCTGTCTTCTCTTCACTGGGATTAATGCTGGGAGTTATGGGAAAAATTCTTTCTTCAATAACAGGTAATTTTTCAAGATATTTTGTTGAGGGTATTGCACTTTTATTTTATATCCAGGGATTTAGGGAATGGTTTCTATATTATGAAAAACTTGAGAAAAAAAGTAAAATGGAGGAGTGATGAAAGTAATTTTAACAGGTGGGGCTGGTTTCATAGGGAGCTGTCTTTTATGGAAACTGAATGAAAATGGAATAACTGATATACTTGTTGTTGACCATCTTGATGATTTGAAATGGAAAAATCTTATTAATAAAAAATTTACAGATTACATTGAGAAGGATGAATTTATCAAATTTATATGCGAAGGGAAGGTTGAAAGGCCAGATTTCCTCATACATCTTGGAGCATGCACCAGAACAACTGAAAAGAATGCTTCCTATATTATAAACAACAATTATATCTATTCAAGAAAGCTGGCTGAATGGGCAGTAAAAAATAATGTGAATTTTCTTTATGCATCTTCAGCTGCCACATATGGTGGTGGAGAAAATGGATTCTCTGATGATGATAAGAATACTTTAAAACTTAAACCATTAAATCTATATGGTTTTTCAAAACATCTATTTGATTTATGGGTTATAAATAATGGATTATCAGATAGATTTGTTGGTTTTAAATTTTTCAATGTCTTTGGGCCAAATGAATACCATAAAAAGGATATGAAGAGTGTTGTCGCAAAAGCATTTTATCAGATAAAAGAGAATGGTGTATTGAGGCTTTTCAAATCCTACAGGAGTGATTTTAAAGATGGTGAACAGAAAAGGGATTTCATTTATGTGAAAGATGTTGTTGATGTAATCTATTATTTTATTGAAAATCCTGATAAGAAGGGGATATTCAATGTGGGGACAGGAAAAGCAAGAAGTTTCAATGAACTTGGTGAATGCATTTTTGAAATTCTCGGGAAGGAAAAGAGGATAGAATATATTGATATGCCAGAAGATGTTAAAAAACATTACCAGTATTTTACAAAAGCAAATATAGAAAAATTGAGAAGAGCAGGATATGATAAAGAATTTACAGATTTCAAAAGGGCTATCAGTGAATATATTGAATATTTAAAGGAAGGAAAGCATTTATAAATCCTGAAATAAAAAATTCTTTACAGATAGGGAAAAACAAGTATTATATAATTAAAAGGAAATTATATGCGTTCTGTATTAGCGTTAACTCAGATATCTTTTTATAACATAATAAGGCAATCGGCTTTCTCATTAATCATCACAGGTTGTTATCTTTTTATCCTTTCCACCCCTGCATTCACAATGTTTACATTTTTAAATGCCAAGAAATTCATCCTTGATATTGGAATGGCAACAATACTTTTAGCAGTACTTGGTTCATCTGTTTTAAGTGTATTCTCAATTGTTGGTGGTGAAATGGAAGAAAAGACTGCTACCCTTCTTTTAAGTAAACCCATTTCCTGTTTTACTTTTCTTTTCTCAAAAATACTTGCAGTTTCATTCTCCCTGTTATTTATAATTATCCCTCTTGTTACAATTTTAATAATGACTTTAAGAATGGGAGTCCCTGAGGCTGCCTATAGCGTTGTAAAATACTCAACTTTATGGTTTGAATTTATACCACTTATTCTCGCTGTTGCGGTTGCTGGGGCTTCCAATTATTTTGGTGAGAAAAATTTTGGTTCTTCTTTTGTAATCTCATTGAATATCTTTGCTATCCTTTCTCTTTTTCTTTTATCTCTCGTTGAAGAAAAACCATTACAATTAAATCTATTTAAACCTGCTTTACTTTTATGGATGAGCGGGATAATTATTGCTCCAATCACCTCAATCCTTTCTTTAAGGGGAAATATTTTCTTTGCATTAACTTTTTCATTTTTAATTTTCCTTGTTGGAGTAAGCTCTGATTATTTTTTCAAAAAAATACCTGAAAATTTTGGAACAAGGATTTTATACTCATTTATCCCGAATTTCAGAATTTTCTGGAATGAAGAATTCTGGCATAAAGGTTCATTAAACCTGAAATATATAATTGCATCTGCAGAGTATACAATATTTTATACATTTGCAATGTTATTGCTTGGATTGACTATCTGGGAAAGGAGGGAAATTGCTGGTGGAAGATAAGAGAAAGTTAAAGCAGGGATTCCAGATATCAATTGGTGTACTTGTATTCCAGATTTTCCTCTCCTCCATTTTTTATATAATGTATACAAAGACAAAATCTCCTCTCCTTCTATCAGAAACTTTCCATATAGGGATAGGTATCCCGATTTCAGGAATCCTTTTCCTTTTATACCATCAAAGGTACAGAGAAAGGCTGGAAATTGAAGAACTTGAGGAATTGAAGAAAAGGGAAGGGAAGATATTTAAAGAGGAAGAATCTCTGATTCTTGTATCACGTGTAAGATTGAGACAGATAGAAAAATGGTTTATCCCTGCAATCACATTCATAATTACATTCTTCTTAATTTATACACCATTAAAGTTAATAGCATATTTCCGCGGTAAAAAGATACCTTACCATCCATCTTCTGTTATTCCACTTTTATTGATAGGTCTCACATTTCCAATATTCATTCTCTCCAGGTATATCCTGGGGATGTCAAAAGATAAAAGATGGAAAGATTTGCAATCACTTGGAAGTTTCCTTGGAGTTAATGCAATATTCTCATTCCTCACAGCAATTTCATTAACTTTTAAAAATCTGAATTTACCAAAAGTTGAATGGTTCATATTTTATTTTCTCAATTTCTTCTTAATACTTATCGGGATTGAATATTTCTTAAATATAATTGCTTCATTTTATATCTCCGGGAAAGAAAAAAGATATCCATTTGATTCAAAAATTCTATATTTACTTGCCCTTCCTGAGGAAGTCATACCATCCTTTTCAGAAATAATAGAATACCAATTTGGTTTCCGTATAACTCAAACATGGTTTTATCAATTTATCAAAAAAAGAATTATCCCGCTTTTATTACTCCAGATAACTTTACTTTACCTCTTATCCTGCATTGTAATAGTAAGACCATATGAAAGGTGCTTTATAGAATTCCTGGGAAAGCCAATAGGAAATGGGAAAATTTTTGGTCCGGGTCTCCATTTAAAATTCCCATGGCCTATAAG
>QNCF01000044.1 GCA_003644395.1 Candidatus Omnitrophota bacterium | reverse complement strand
TATCCAGTCATATTTCAAAGAATAATCAATAAGAACAGCCCCACAGAATCTTGCATGTCTTCCTATCCTTGGAACTCTGATTTGAAGAAGAGATTTTTTAATATGTGGAATATACTTTTTATCTCCTTTAACATAGTAATAAAGAGCAGCTGCGAGACTATTTTTATTTCTGCTTGCCTCTATTGGAAGATAAAATAACCATGAAAGGTGTCCACCATAAGGTTTCTCATTTCTGTATCTGTAACCAGGTGTTTTTTTCCAGTCTGTAAAGAGAAGGTATGGATGCTTTTTCTTGCTTACCTGTTTGATTATCTCCTTTACAGTCTCCACAGTAAATTTCTTTTTCTCCCCACAGAAAACAGGATTTGCAAGAGAAAAGATTAAAAGTATAACTATTAACCACCTCATTTTTACCTCCTTTCTAACACAATTATACTACTTTTTTCCATAAATAAAAATTATCTTTTCTGGATTACTTTGAGAGTTCTCAAACGGTTTATTGCAGCGATGAGTTCAAATTTTCTGAAACTTGCATAATCACCAACAGGAAACTTACTGAGAATATCAAGACCATACCTTTCTATATCATCCATAACCATTTCCACCACTTCCCTCAATGTCCTTTTCCCATCTATATATTTTTTCAGATAGAATATCGCATCACCTATAGCCTTTGTCTGACTCACATCAACAAGTTGCTCAACACAACTTAAATCAATCGTTGTTTTTCCAAATACTATTGAATAAAGGCCCTTTGGAGAAATCTTTACTTCCTTTTTCCCTTTTCTTGCATCAATACTTTCTGGAAGAGGTATTCTTTCTGTAATCTTTCCAAAACTCTCTCCTCCTTCTTTTTCTCTCTGTGCCTTATCTATTAAACATATTTCTTTTGCTTTCTTTGTAACATCATATGGAAGGTAATCAACCATACATATCACACAGTCAGCAACATCAAAATAATCACCACTTCCTCCCATAACAAGAATTGTTGAAACCCCATAATCTCTGTAAAGCTGTCTCACTTTATCAATAAAAGGAGTTATTGGTTCTTTTTCCTTTGAAACAAGTCTCTGCATTCTTCTATCCCTTATCATAAAATTTGTTGCTGATGTATCCTCATCTATGAGCAGAAGCTTTGCTCCTGCTTCAAGCGCTTCAATTATATTTGACGCCTGGGAGGTACTTCCACTTGCATCTTCTGTTGAAAATTCTTCTGTTTTCTTCCCAAATGGCAAATCTTTTATAAAAGGTGAGATATCAACTTTCTCAACCCTTCTTCCATCTTCAGCCCTTATCTTCACACACCAAGGAGATGTAACAACAAATTCCCTCCCATCACCAGGTATATGGTTGTAAATACCAAACTGTAAGGCTTCAAGAAGAGTTGATTTCCCATGGAATCCCCCACCGACTATAAGTGTTACCCCCTCCCTTATCCCCATTCCACTTATTTTCCCATTATTTGGAAGTTCAATCTCAATTTTCAGTTCTTCAGGTGATTTGAAAGGAATAACTTTCCCCTCTTTAAGCGGTTTATCTTCAATCCCACTTTTTCTCGGAAGAATTGAACCATCAGCAACAAATGCAACAAGATTTAACTGTGGAAGTTTTTCTCTTAAAAAATCAGCATCTTCAGTCACTTCAATATGTTTTGTGAGTTCTGCCTTGTTAAGATTTTTAAAAAATAAAGATTCCTTCACAATTTCAGGAATCTCTTTGAAAAATATCTCCTGTGCATTTTTTGATGAAATTTTCCTTCCAAAAGCAGGCAATCCAACAGAAAACCTTACCTCCACAAATTCCCTTTTAACAATTACAGATGTCCTTTCAAGGATTTCCTGACCTGGTTTATCAATTGAAATAATACCGCTTTTTCCGCTACCTCTTTTCCCTTTACTTATCTTCTTTATTGCAGAATAAAACTTCCTTGTTAAAAAATCTCTCAAAGCAATTTCCCTGCTTTCATTTGAAAATAAACTGTATGGAAATCCTGCTATTTCCTGTGGTATTCTTATTCTCAATTTTGATGGAGGAGCGAATGGGTCTGGCTGGACATGGTCAATAAAAAGAATATATTCCCCAAAATTATACACACCCTCTATTTTCTTGTACGATTTATATCCCTTCCCATCAATTTCTTTCAGCAACCTTTTAAGTCTTTCCTTCTCCATTTTTATATTGACCAGACCTGTTTTTTATTCTACATTAATTTAAGAATAAAATGAAAATACCTTTTCTTAAACTTTTAATTTTCTCATTTATACTCACAAATCTCATATATGCAAAGGAGAGTTCCAATTATTCCATAGGTATCTCTCTCTATAAAGAGAAGAAATTTGATAAAGCCCTCCCCTACCTTGAAAAATACTTCTTTACAGAAAAGTGGGATGATTACCAGAAAGTACACAGATGTTTAAGGGCAATGATGGAAATATATAACAGAAAAAATATGCTGGATGAGATAATTAAAGCAGGAGTTTATTATCTTGAAAAGACAAAAGATAGAAAGGAATTATTTAAAAATTTTGTTAAATACAGGGTGGGTTCTGCTTATGCAAGGAAAGGTAACAGATTTTTCTGGAATAAACAGTACAGTCAGGCAATAAAAAATTTCGTTTCAGCAACAAAATATTTCCCTCCTCAAACAAATGTATGGATATATCCAAGACTTGGAATATGTTATTATGAGGTAAATAAGGTAGAAGAGGCTAAAAAAGTATTTATTAAATGTCTTAAATTAAGTGGGAAAAAATGGAAAATAAAACTCACCTCTCTTTATTATCTTGCAAAAATATGCGATGAAAAAGAACTGGAAAAGATAAGAAATGATTTTAAAGATGATGCTGTGATAAACTCTTTTATAACCTGTTTTAACTACATTGAAAAAGGAGAATACGAAAAAGCTTTCCAGCTTATAGAAAAGGCAGAGAAAAAATACAATACAAAAGGGAATCTCACATATTTAATTCTGAAAAATACCCCACTGGGAGAAGAATACGAAAAAATCCTTCTCTTTCTCATCAGAAAATTTCCAGCAAATAAAAAAATAAAATGGGCAATATTTCCCCTTTTCAGATTTTACAGAAGGGATAAAGAGAAATTAAATGAGATAAAAGAAAAGATTGTATCAACTCTTGAAGAAATAATTAACAAATCAGGAAATAGGATGGAAGCAGAAAGCGCATATTCACTCCTTCTTGATTTAAAATTCAGAGATTTTGCTGAGACTGAAGAAAACTATGAAAAACAGATAAAGATGTGCAAAGATTTTATAAAGAGATTCCCTGAAAGTAAACTTGCAGATGAGATTTTACAAAAAGAAGCAAGGATATATGAAACGCTTGAAAGATACAGAGATGCAATAGAGATTTATAAATTTTTGATTGAAGAAAAGGGCAAGAAAAATCTTTTACCAAAACTTTCCCAGTTATACTTTAAAAATGGAGATTCTGAGAAAGCGATTGAACTGCTTGAAAGATACATTTATGAAAATAAAAGTGATTTAAATGCAAAACTCCAGCTTGCAAACCTTTATCTTTCAATTGAAGAATATTCAAAGGGAATAAAGATTTTAAATGAGATTGAAAAGAAAAGTAAAGAAAAGTGGGTTAAGAGGCATATACAGGAGATTCTTAAAAATTATAAACACTTCAATATCAGTGATGATGAAATTTCAAACTTCCCATACATTTTATTTTTAGAATTCACTGACCGCTTTTATTGCTTCACAAATTGTATAAGTTTAAAGGAAGATACACCTTTAATTTCCAGAAAGGAAAATGAAATAGAGGTATATCCATTTTCAAAGGAGAAAAAAATTTTTAAATTTACAATTAATGCAATTTTAAAAGAAAAACCTTCTCTCACAGAACCACCTGCTATTTTCTATTCTGATGAAGGATTTTATAAAATATTCTGGAAAGAGGAAAAGAATTCTTTACCTGATAAATGGAGAAAAATAAATTCTTACAGGATAATATTCCCATGGAAGGATACAGACTGTGAAGGGGTTGAGGTGGATAGAATATTTAAAGAAAAAGAGGGTAAAGCAACTATTCTCATTAAATTTAATTTACCTGCAGGTAAATGGAATATAGAGATTCCGGTGGGTAAAATTTCTGGAAGAATTAAAAAGATAACACCTCCTCCAGACAAAGGAATTAAAAATCTTTTTTATGAAGGGAAATATGGAAAATTCCAGGTAAGGATAGATTTTGATAAACCAAAATGGATACAATCATATTATCCAAAGGTTGTGATAAGAAGGGTAATTGAAGAAAGGGAAAATCTGGAGGGAATTTTTAAAAATTATGAATATGGAAATGGTAAAATCCGATTTATCTTTTCAATTCCTGAGAGTAAGATTTATACTTTAAGAAAGAAAGAGATAATATATGAAATTGGAGAGAGGATGGGATGAGAATACTGATTATAATACTCATTTTTCTTGCTTTTAAAATAGAGGGGAAAACAATTTTTGATTTTGAAAATAATACCTGTGGATGGGAATCTGTTATAAGTGAGCAAAAATTAAAAATTTCCTCAAATTATTCCCGCAGTGGAGAAAATTCACTCTGCCTTGAACTAAAATCAGCAAAAGAGGCATGGATTAAAGTATCTGATAATTTTGACTTTTCAGATGCTGAAAAAATTACATTTTACATCTACCTTCCTGAAGATATTGAAGGGATTGTCAATTTCAAGTGTTATATGAAGGATGGAGAATACAACTGGTTTGAAACAAAAATCTTTTCCTTAAGGAGAGGAGAAGAGAGAAAAATTATTTTAAATTTATGTGAATCTGATTACGAGTGGAAGCCTGTTTCAAATCTGAAAAATCTTGATGGATATACAAAGAAAGAGATAAAGGAATTCGGAATAAAGTTTTTCTTCCCAATACCTTTTACAGGGAAAATATATATTGATGATTTTGAAACAGTTAAAGAGGAAAATAAAAAAATCTATCTGTCAAACTTCAGAGTAAATTCAGAAGAGATTGAAAAATACGGGAAATTTGAAATAACATTCAACCTTCCAGTTACTTTCCAGAATCCATTTGACCCTGAAATTGTAAAAATAGAAGGAGTTTTCAAAAGCCCATCAGGTAAAGTGATAAATATCCCTGGATTTATATACCACGATTACATAAGGTATCTTGATAAAGATGGAGAAAATCTTTATCCATATGGGAGCCATGAGTGGAAGATAAGATTCACACCACAGGAAGAAGGAGAATACACTTATTCTGTGGTGATAGAATGGGAAGGGAAGACTTACAAATTTGATTGCGGAAAATTCAGAGTTTTAAAAGGTAAAAAGAAGGGATTTGTAAGGTGGGATAAAAAAGACAAAAATTACCTTTCATTTTCCAATGGAGAATTTTTCTATCCAATAGGTCATACTTTAAGGTCACCAGATGATGTGAGAAAACCGTATCCTTACGAATTCACCCCACCACAGAATGAAGGAACATTCGGATATGACAGATATTTCAAAAAAATGGCTGAAAATGGTGAAAACTATACAAGAATATGGATGGCAGCATGGTGGGTTGGAATAGAATGGAATTCTTCTTATGCTCCACATTATAAAGGTCTTGGAAGATATTCTCTTTTAAATTCCTGGAGGCTTGATTACCTTGTTGATATAGCTGAAAAATATGGAATTTATATTGACCTGACTTTAATAAACCATGGGCAGTTCAGTATAAGACCGGATGCTGAATGGTGGGATAATCCATATAATGTTGTAAATGGTGGTTTCCTTAACTCTCCTGATGAATTTTTTGTAAATGAAAAAGCAATAAATTATTTCAAAAAGAGACTGAGATATATCGTTGGAAGATGGGGATATTCAACAAATATTGTATTCTGGGAGTTATGGAATGAGATAGATTTAACAGGATATTACAATACAAGGAAGGTTATAAGCTGGCATAAGAAAATCTATCCATATCTCAAATCCATAGATCCTTACAAACACCTTATAACTACACATTACTGCAGATTCCATTCAGACCCTCTTGTATGGAAAATTCCAGAAGTGGAAGCGATAGTTGGAAACAGTTATGGAGTTAAAGTTGTTGATGTTATAAAAAACTTCTATCTTTACAGGAAACCTTTTGAAAAGCCGATAATGATAAATGAATTTGGGGTCGGAAGGAATAAAGAATTGCTTGAAAATAATCTTCATGCAGGAATATGGGCTTCTTCAATGTTACCCATGTTTGGAGTTGCACTTTTCTGGTGGTGGCCTTTCATTGATCATTATGACCTTTATTACCATTACAACAGCCTTTCAAAATTCTGGAAGGGAATTGACAGAAGAGGTAAAAATTTCCAGATTTCAAAATGTTTTATCCAGCATAAAAATAAATACCCCACAATCGGGAATATTGGAATGCAAAACAGAAAGGAGGGATACTTCTGGATTTATGATAAAAGGATTTACGAATCAAGAATATTGAGAAAGCCGAAAAAAATAACTGGTCTGGAAATAACTGTTAAATATTTTATCCCGGGGAAATACAGAATTGAATTCTGGGATACTTACAATGGGAAGATTATTCTTTCTGAAGAAAAGGAGTTTAAAGGTTTTGAAAATTTAATTAAAATCCCTGAATTTGAAAAAGATATTGCTTTAAAAATAAAAAGGATAAAATGAAAAAAATAATATTCTTTTTGTTTTCAACATGGATACTTTATGCTCAGAATTATTCAATCACTGTTAAAATTAAAGACTGGAAACTAAAAAATTTCTGCAAAATAGCAAAGGTTGAATTTCTTATAAAAGGGAAAATTGAGGAATGGGAAAAAATTGGAGTATTTGATGATAAGGGAAATCCAGTCCCATTTATTGTAAAGGGAATTGATGAAAACAGATGCATACTTTATTTTAAAATCTCTGAATCCCGCATTTACAGAATAATCTCAAATCAAGAATTTGAATTTAAAAATGGAATTGAAAATATACCAGAAGGGAAAATAATAATTGATGATTACCTTCTTCCAGATTCAAAAAAATCGGGTTGCTGGATATGGAAGGAAGAGCCTGTAATAAGTGGTGATTTTTCACATACAGATACTGGAAAAAATGGAATATCATACCATTCAACAACAATTTCTCCGTTAAAAGTGAGGCAATCAGATTTTATAATCCAGTATCTTTTCATAGACCCTGAAAATGTACCTGAAGAGATAATAATAGGGATTAAAAGTGGAAGGTCAGAAAAATTCTTTTCCTGGGGTAAAGATAAGATAAGATGGAGAAATATTGATAAGGAATATATGGGAAAACTACCTTCTGCTGGAAAATGGGAAAGAATATCAATCCCTCTTAAAGATTTCAGAAGGAGAAAAATAACAGGGATTAGTTTTTACCATTATGGTGGCAGAGTTTTCTGGGATTTAACAACATTAAACCAGACACCTCTTCAAACAGAGATTATAAAATTTGAAAACGGTAAATTTCCTGTATCATATTTTACCATGCAGATAAGAGGTCCTGTGGAAATAAAAAAGAAAAAATTTTATATTCTTGAACTTGATGGCTCCCCATCTTCAGGAGATATTTACAGATGGGAAATAAATGGAAATACATTTTATGGAAAGAAAATCTCATGTGCAGTAAATGATAAAAAAGATGTAAGTATATGCCTTGAAGTTGAGGATAAAAACGGAAATAAAGATAGATTTGAGAAAAAAATTCTGCTTCCTACTGGAAAAATAAATAAATTAAAGATTCTTTTGAAACCACTTCCACATACAAATTTCATTTATCCTGGAGAGAAAGCAGATTTACCATTTACAATCATAAACCTATCCCCTTTCCCTCTGAATATCTCTATAAAGGGAATCCAAAATAATGGAAAAATAAAATTACTTCCAGGAATGGAAAATTCAAAAGTTTTGCATTTTAATTTTATCCCTGGATATAAAAAAGAAGAAAAGGAAATATCTGTGTGGCTCGGTAATCTTAAAATTGAAAATGAAAGGATACTGTTTTCCCCGGTTTCTGAGATTGAGAATTTAAATGTAAAAGGGCCTTATTTTAAGAACGATAGAGGCGATTTTGTTGTTTTGATTATCCCTGATTATAAATTAAAGCAAAAACAGACCGATAGAGAATCAAAAATATATATAGTTGGTGATTTTCCAAAAGAACTTATAAATGAATTGAAAGAAAGGACAGGTTCTGATTTTAAAGTTATAAAATTTCCGCAGAAAGGATACCATATTTTAACATCATTCCTGACTCTCTTTAAAAACTCATTTAAAGATTCAGACACAGTAATTTTCTTTCCACCATTACTTTCAATTTTAAGAAAAACCCCATTTGAAGAATGGAAAAAAGGGATGGATGCAATCCTTTATATTTTTAAAAAAGCAGGAAAAGTAATAGTCTTATCACCCTTCCCTTCATTACCAGACCTCAAAAATTTTCTGCCATATGTTAATATCCTTAAAGAAATCTCTTCTCTGAGAAATGCTGAGTTTATTGACCTTTACTCACTTTACACATCCATTGATAACTGGAAAAGATTTTTTATGGTGAATAATAATATCTATTCTGTTTTCCCGAATAAGGAAGGAACAGAAATCCTTGCTGAAGAAATTTTGAAAAAACTTGAATGGAAAGGGCATTGATAATAAGAGAGGGAAGCTTGGGAGATATCATTCTGACACTACCTGTATTTCAGACTCTCAGAAAGAATGGGTTTAAAATTGAATTTTTTGGAAGAAGAGAATTTCTGGAACTCCTTTTAAAACTTTCCTGTATTGATGGAGGAATACCTTCTGACAGTTACTTGCTATCCCCAATCTTTTCAAAAAATTTTGATATTCCTCAAAAAATAATTGATTATTTTAAAAAATTTGACCTTATAATTTCCTACACACACCCTTCAGAAATCCTTACAGAAAATATTAAAAAAATTGCAAGTTGCAAATTAATTGTCCATCCACCTTTTTATAAAAACTTAAAAATCCACATATCAGATTACTTACTTTCACCTCTTGAAAATTTATTCTCAAATATTGAGAGAACCCCTCAAATAAAGATTA
>QNCF01000043.1 GCA_003644395.1 Candidatus Omnitrophota bacterium | reverse complement strand
CTGTTTTTATGCTTTTTATTCTGCCATTTTCCTTATCAAAAAATAAATTCCCTCCTGTTTTATTTATCCCTTTAAATTCCACAGAAATATTGTTTTCCCTGCTTTCTTTTATAAACTGATTTGAGAAGATTTCAAATTTATGGAGATTTTTAAATTTACCTTTATAGATATACCAGAATTCAAGACTGCTCAGTGGGATTCCAAAGAAGTTAAACTGTGGTATTTTCTGTATCCATCTTTTATTCTTGTATATCCTTTCTGGAAAAACTGGGAGGAATTTTAAAACCGGTGATATTCCGAAGATACCTTCAGATATATTTTCTGTTTTTAAAATCTCTCCATTTTCTTTTATCTTTATCCTTAAAGATGGAATAACTTTTGAAATGGCACTCTCAGAATCTGTTATATCTTCAACAACAAATCCATTTATACTTAAAAATACTTTCCTGGGAGTGATTTTAATTGAAAAAATACCGTTTTCCTTCTTTTCTTTTTTGATGAATAAATTGCATCTCAGATTTGTAAAGAAATCCGAAATTTTACGGTTCTGGTAATAATAACTCCCATTCCCTTTTATTTCCAATCTGTAAACTCCATCATCAAATTTATAAATAAAATTTTGAGAAAATATGGTTGTTGAGAGAATAAAGAAAAAAAGGAATCTCATAAATTTTCCTCTGCAAACTCATTAATCCTTTTAATCCCTTCCTTTATATTTTCAATATCTGTTGCAAATGATACTCTTAAAAAACCTTCTGCTCCAAAATCCTTACCAGGAACAACAGCAACATGTTTTTCTTCAAGCAGTTTTTTTGCCACTTTTTCAGAATCAGAATTTCCGATATTTAAGAATATATAAAAAGTTCCCTGTGGCTGCAGATATGGTATTTTTTCTGAAATATTTCTGATGATGTAGTCTCTTCTTCTTTTAAACTTCTCAACCATAATTTTTGAAATATCTGAATACCATTTAATCGCTGAAATTGCTGCCTTCTGAGATACTGAACTTGGACATGATGTTGTATGGCTCTGTATCTTCTTTACAGCTTTTGAAATTTCTATATCTGCTGCAATATATCCAATTCTCCATCCTGTCATTGCAAATGCCTTTGATACACCATTGACAAGAATTGTCCTTCTTTTAACTTCTTCATCTATTGAAGCGATACTTACATGTTCAACATCATATACTATCTTTTCGTAAATCTCATCGGAAATACAAAGAATGTTATTTTCTACTATAATTTCAGCAATCTCTTCAAGTTCCTTTCTTGTATAAACTATTCCTGTTGGATTGCATGGGCTGTTTAAGATGATTAATTTTGTTCTTTTATTTATAAGGCTTTTCAGATGGTCAATATCAATTTTAAATTCATCATTCCATTTACAGAAGACAGGTTTTCCTCCTGCAATTTTTACCATAGCAGGATAACTTACCCAGTAAGGGGCAGGGATAATCACCTCATCTCCAGGATTCAATGTTGCAAGGAGTGTATTGAAGATAGAATGTTTAGCTCCATTTGAAACAACAATCTGTTCAGGGGTATATGAGAGTGAATTTTCACGGAGTAATTTTTCACATATCACTTCCCTTAATTCAAAAGTTCCTTCAGGTTCTGTATATTTTGTGAATCCTTCCCTTATCCCTGAAATTGCCTCTTCTTTTATTGGGATTGGTGTATCAAAGTCAGGTTCTCCAACTGAAAGATTTATAACATCAATTCCTTTTCTTTTAAGTTCTTTTACCTTGCTGTTTATCCCAAGAGTTGCAGAACCTTTAAGTTTCAGAACCCTGTCTGAAAGTTTATCCCTCATTTTTTATCAAATCAAATGGAGAAACAAAATCACCAAATTTTTCCTTTGTCTTAATGAGCCTTTCTTTCTGAGCCTCAAGGACTTCAAAAAGTATTCCAGGAGTATCTTCTATTTTCTTATAAATCTCCATCATCCTTTCAATTTTTGAAAGGTTCTGTGGAATCCTTAAAGTAAACTGTTTCTCATAATCCTTCTCTGTATACACCTTTGAAAGTACTTCTCTGAATAAATTTTTCAAGTCTTCATAATGAGGGATAAATCCAATTGGAGTTTTTATTGCCTTTCCTTCATTGTGGACCCTCAACTCCATCCATTTCAGCCACACTCTCTTATCCTGTTTATCATTGAGGTAATTTCCATTTTCATCCTTCAGAAAGTAATTTACACCGAATATTTTTGGTACAGATTTAAGTCCTTTCTGGAAATCAAGATGGTTCTTTATATATTTACCTATTGGAATTGAAAGGAAATCAAGATTTGCCATTGGATTGAATGTTCTCACTCCTTCTTTACCAAGAGTTGCTGCTGTTGTTTCAGATTCAAGGCATGCTCCTATGGTAATTACTCCATGTGTCCAGTCAAAACTTTCAAATAAAGGAAACCATGTATCTGAATCTCTTCCACCGTAAATTATTCCACTTACCTCCACACCTGAAGGGTCTTCATATACAGGGTCGCAATTTTTAAGAGATCTGAGAGGAATTGTATATCTTGCATTTGGATGTGATGGTGGTATTTCTTTTCCATTTTCATCTTTCTTCCCTTTATACCATTTTCCAGAAAAGTTTATCCCTTCCTCAGGTAATTCCCTTCCATCTCCAATCCAGAAAGGAATCCCATTGCTGATAAGGACATTTGTAAATATCACTTCCCCAGGACTTGTTATTGCCTCCCATATTAAAGGGTCATCTTTCTTATTCACATCCTTTATTATTCCAAATATTCCCCTTTCAACATTAACAGCATAAACCTTCCCATTTCTCTTTCTCAGATATGCAATATCATCTCCAACTATATTCTCACCTTCCACCATACATGTTGATGTTTTTCCGCACATACTTGGGAATGCTCCAAGAAAATATGATTTCCTTTTTTCTTTACCATTAACTCTCATTACAAACATATGTTCAGCAAGCCATCCTTCTTTATCTGCTTTTCTTATGGCAAGTCTCAGTGAAGGTTTTTTAAGACCGATTGTATTTCCAGCATATTGAGTATTTACACTGTAAACTATATTTTCAACAAAATCTATATAGATCCTCCTTTTATCATAATTTTTGCTTGTCTTTCTCTCATCAAGTTCTCCTGCTGAATGGACATATTTGAAGAATTCAATATTTTCCTTTTCTAAAAATACTCTGTAAGCAGGTCTGTAAAGTATATCTTCTGAATGGGCAACATATGCTGAATCTGTAAGCTGGACTGCATAAAGGGAAAATTCTGAATTCACAGGCCCAAGACATAAAAAGAGAACGAAAAGTTCCTTCCCTTCCATAATATTCTTCAGAAGAGAATTTATCTCTTCAAGTCCTTCCTTTCTATCTATAACATTCAATCCCTTACCAAGTTCCATGCCTTTCTCAACCAAAAATTTGGTATTTTTCTTATCCCTTGCCTGGTCAAAATATCCATCAAAATGTACTGTATGCCCCTCTATCTTCAACTTATGCTCCTCTCCATTTTCTATAGCCTTCTTCCTTATATATTCAGCATCCTCTTCAGAATCTGTCCTCACAAATACAGAAGCAGGATTGCACAGAGCCACATACTTTGAAACAAAATCTATAACCTCTTTATTTGGAATACTTATAAGCCTTTCAAAATGCCCTTCCTTACACTTCTCTTTGAGAATATCTATTTTTTCCATTTTTTTAAAATTTTTAAAAATTAAATTTTAAAAATAAAAGATGAAGTGGCCCATAAGCCGGATTCTGTGTTTAAGGCAGTCATTCATCTGGACTTCCGGTCGCCCGGAAGTTCAAGCGGTCAACCCGAGCCTATTGGGGCAGGGAACCCACAGGCTCTGTTAGACCTTGCTCCAGGTGGGGTATGCCCTGCTCGGTCTGTTACC
Organism: Candidatus Omnitrophota bacterium; assembly: GCA_003644395.1. Lineage (GTDB taxonomy): Bacteria > Ratteibacteria > UBA8468 > B48-G9 > JAFGKM01 > B48-G9. Next base: position 5,557 of record QNCF01000043.1, on the reverse strand, counting down.
AGACCGACGGTGAGCTCTTACCTCACCATTTCACCCTTATCCGCCACAAAATGTGGCGGACGGTATGGTTTCTGTGGCACTTTCCAGCCCTCGCGGGCTGCTCCCGTTAGGAGCCACCCTCCCTGCAGGAGTCCGGACTTTCCTCCCGCCACAATATGTGACGGGCGACTGCCTGGGCCACTTCAAAAAAGATTGTTTTCAATGAACGAATTTGCAATCTTGTCTGCTTCCTTATTTTCCTCTCTTGAAATATGATAAATTTCAAATTTTTCAAAACTTTCCAGAAGTTTTGATACAATTAAATATAATCTTTTCAGCCATTCATCTTTTATTTTGAATTCACCTTTCATTTGTTTTACCAGAAGCTGACTATCACTGTAAATCTTTAATCTCTTCGGTTTAAATTCAAGACACCCTATAACACCCATTATAAGAGCAATATATTCTGCCACATTATTTGTTGTGATACCAATCCTTCCACCATTTTTTTTAAGAATTTTTCCATACTTATCATAGATTAAAAATCCATAACTTGCTTTACCTGGGTTTCCTTTTGAGGTTCCATCAACGAATACTTTTACTTCCTCCATACTTCAATAAAGGATACGACTGCAATTTTCACACTGAACAATCTCTTGTTTCTTTTTTACCTTTTCAACTATATAAGTTGGAACAAATACAAAACAACCACTGCAACTTTCATTTCCAGGTTCTCCTTCAAGTTTACATATTGCAATCCCATCCTTTTTGCTTTTCCTTATCTTTTCATAAAGTTGATAAATCCGGGAATCTATCTTTTCAACCTTCTTTTTCCTTTCTTCTTCCTTCAATTTCATCTTCTGGTTCAATTCCTCAATCCTTTTCTTTTCCTTCTCTTCCTCTATCTTAAATTTTTCCTTCTCCTTCTCAAGTTCCTCCATAAATATTTTTTCCTTTTTTTCAAACTCATCATCCTTTTCCATCATTATAATTATCTCTTCCTCTATCTCCGATATCTTTTCCCTGTGTTGCTCAATTTCTTTTAGAAGTGCATTATATTCTTTATTTGTCTTCACTTCATTGAGTGCTTTCTTCAGTTTCTTCACCTCCTCTTCAAGTGCTTCAAGTTCACCTTCCTTTTCCCTTCTCTGGACTTTCAGTTTCTTGTGTTCCTGCTTCAGGTTATCATATTCCCTTTTTTTCTCATCAAGTTTCTTTTTAAGACTATTTATCCTTTGTGGGGAAGAAGCAATCTCTTCCCTTATTTCTCTTATCTGATTATCAATGTTCTGCAATTCAATAAGTTTTTCAATTTCGTCCTTAATCATAAAGAAAGATGATATCTTAGGTGGAAAAGAAAGTCAAATTTTTTAATCAGGTGGATATTTTGCTTCAACAATTGATTTTATCCCCCCTCTTGGATTGAATTCACCCTTTACCTTTATCCATTTCGGTTTACATGCCTTCACAATATCTCTCAAAATTCTGTTTACTGCATTCTCATAAAAAATTCCGAGGTTTCTGTAAGCCTGTATATAAAATTTTAAAGATTTGAGTTCTATTATCCATTTATCAGGTTCATATTCAATTGTGATTGTTCCAAAATCTGGCTGGCCTGTTTTTGGACAGAGGGAGGTGTATTCAGGTATTATGATTGTAATTTTATAATTTTTAAAATTATTCTCAAAGCATTCTATCTCAGGAAGTTTCGCATCAAGACCGCTTTTTGAATATTCTTTATATCCCTTTTCCAATTTTAAAATACAATGGAGAAATCAGTATATTTTCCCTCGTACTCTTCCTCATATTTATCAATCTTCTCTATATTCCTCCCAAGATGTCCTTCCTTTAGTTGCTTTAAAAAATTATCCATATCCTTCTCATCTCCTTCTGCAATAATTTCAACTCTTCCATCGGGGAGGTTTTTAACCCATCCACAGATGTTATTCGCCCTTGCAATTCTCTGAGTATACCACCTGAATCCAACTCCCTGGACAATTCCGCTGACAAAAAGATGATACCTTTTCATTATATTTCAGCCCCCCACGAGGGGGGCTTTCAATTAATATTCAGGGTAAGGAGGTGGAGTCTGTCCCTGTTTTTCTTTCTTTTCAGGTATCTCAGTTACAAGTGTCTCTGTTGTGAGAAGTAATGCTCCTATACTTGCAGCATTTTCAAGTGCTGTCCTTACAACTTTTGTTGGGTCAACTATTCCAGCCTTAACAAGGTCTTCAAATTCATCCTTTTCTGCATTGAATCCGAAGTTTGGATTCTTTGATTCTTTGACCTTCTGGACAACAACAGCACCATCAAAACCTGAATTTTCTGCAATCTGTCTCAATGGTACTTCAAGTGCTTTCTTTACAATCTTTGCTCCTGTTTCCTCATCAGGGTCATCAAATTTCAGTTTGTCTATTTCATCCTGGCATCTTATCAGTGCAACTCCACCACCAGGAACAACACCTTCTTCAACAGCTGCTCTTGTTGCACTCAAAGCATCCTCAACTCTTGCCTTTCTTTCCTTCATATCTGTCTCTGTTGGAGCACCAACATTTATAACAGCAACTCCACCAGCAAGTTTTGCAAGTCTTTCCTGAAGTTTCTCCTTATCATAATCAGATGTTGTCTTTTCTATTTCGCTCTTTATCTGGTTTATCCTTCCCTGTATCTTTGAAGCTGAACCTGCTCCCTCAACTATTGTTGTATTCTCCTTATCAACAATAACTCTCTTTGCCCTTCCAAGCATGCTCAGATCAACATTTTCAAGTTTAAGACCAAGTTCCTCCATAATTGCCTGTCCACCTGTAAGGATTGCAATATCTTCAAGCATTGCCTTTCTTCTCTCTCCAAATCCTGGTGCTTTTACAGCACAGCACTGTAATGTTCCTCTCAATTTATTGACAACAAGGGTAGCAAGTGCTTCTCCTTCCACCTCTTCTGCTATGACAAGTAAAGGTTTGCCACTCTGAGCAACCTTTTCAAGAAGTGGAAGGATATCTTTTACTGCAGATATTTTCTTATCATGGATAAGGATATAGGCATCTTCAAGAACACATTCCATCTTTTCAGGATCTGTTACAAAATATGGTGATAGATACCCTCTATCAAACTGCATTCCCTCAACAACTTTCAGTTCTGTCTCTGTTCCTTTTGCCTCTTCAACAGTAATTACACCTTCTTTTCCAACTTTATCCATTGCTTCGGCTATTATCTTTCCAATTTCACGGTCATTTGCAGCAGCAATTGTTGCAACCTGTTCAATTTCACCCTTATCCTTTATCACTTTGCTCATCATCTTCAATTTATCAACAACTGCTTTTGTTGCTTTCTCAATTCCCCTTCTCAGATGGACTGGATTTGCGCCTGCAGCAACATTTTTAAACCCTTCTTTTGCTATTGCAACTGCAAGTATGGAGGCTGTTGTTGTTCCATCACCAGCAATATCATTTGTTTTTGATGCAACTTCCCTTAAAAGCTGTGCTCCCATATTCTGGTAAGGGTCTTCAAGTTCAATTTCCTTTGCAATTGTAACACCATCATTTATCACAGTTGGGGAACCAAATTTTTTCTCAAGAATTGCACATCTTCCTTTGGGACCAAGAGTTGGTCTTAAAGCTTCAGCCATTATTTCCATTCCTTCAAGTATTTTCTTCCTTGCATCCTCTCCAAAGGTCATCTGTTTTGCCATTTTTCACCTCCTTTTATTTTTCCTCCACAATGGCAAGTATATCTTCTTCCCTTAAAATTACATACTCCTTATCATCTATTGTCACTTCAGTTCCAGAATATTTCCCATACAGTATTACATCACCGACTTTAACTTCCATCGGCACATGTTTTCCATTTTCATCAATTCTCCCTTTCCCAACTGCAATAATCTTTCCCTGCTGAGGTTTTTCTTTTGCTGTATCTGGAAGGATTATTCCTCCTTTGGTTTTCTCCTGTGCTTCAAGGGGTTCAACAACTACTCTATCACCAAGAGGTCTTAGCTTTAATTTGGCCATTTTCACCTCCTTTTAGGGATTCAGATTTTCCAGAGTTATAATTATACTAAGTTAAGGTAATAAGTGTCAAGAGGACGCCATTCCTCAAAAATAATCTCTATGAAATTGTATTGTTTCCTCAAAAATAAAATTGACCAAAATAAAGACTATCCTGTATCCTCCATAAGAAAAGAGAAAGGAGGTAGGACAGTATCAAAACTACCAAAAAGATTATACACTATGGAAGAAAGATATGCAATTATAAAGGAGAATGCAAAGATATATCAAAAAGGGAGAAAGAAGTTGAAGACTCAGATATTAGATGAACTTGAAAATATTTTAGGGATGAACAGGCAATATTTATCATTTCTTTTAAGGAACACAGGGAAGAAAGTTGTAATTAAGAAAAGGGGGTTGATACTGGTGGGAGAATATTCACCGGAAAGATTATCAAAAAGAGGAAGGAAAAAAGTATACACAGAAGATATAGAGAAAGTTCTTTTAAAGATATGGATAATAAGTGGATTTATTTCTTCAAAACATCTTGTATATTTTATCAGGTTAAACAAAGATTTAATTTTTTCTCATCCAGAATTAAAAAAGTATCTGACAGAAGAGGTAGAAGAGAAATTATTAAAGATAAGTGCTTCGACTATAGACAGGATTTTAAAGAAATACAGGGAGAAGTGGAAATTGAGGAAGAAATATAGAGGTAATCCATTCAGTTCAAATTTAAAAAGGAGCATACAGGTAGAAAGCTGGTTTGAGAAAGAAAAAGAACCAGGATATTTGGAGATAGATTTAGTGCACCATAGTGGACAGATACCTGAGGGACAGTTTATCTACACCTTGACAGCAACAGAGATTTATTCAGGATGGACAGAACTTATTCCAATAAGGAATAAGGCGATGGTGTGGACAATGCAAGCATTAAAAGAAATTGTAAAGGATATACCAGTAAAAATTAAAAAGATACATTCTGATAATGGGAGTGAGTTTATAAATAGTTTTGTGAAGAAATTTTGTGAGAATAATAATATAGAATTTACCAGGAACAGACCTTACAGGAAAAATGATGCTCCTTATGTAGAAAGTAAAAACTGGTCTATGGTGAGAAGATATACTGGATGGAATAGATATGATACAGAAGAAGAATACCAGATACTTAAAAAACTGACAAAGTTAATTTCAATAAGACATAATCTATATTTGCCAGAAATGAAAGTGGTGGAAAAATACAGAATAAATGGGAAAGTGAAGAAAAAATATCAAATAACCACACCTTTAAATAGAATTTTAGAACTGGAAAATGTGGATGATAAAATAAAAGAGAAACTGAAAAAGATGAGAAATTCAATAGATATCGTTAAACTCACAAAAGCAATATTCACACTTAAAGAGAAATTATTCCAGACATATCAATCAAAAAGGAGAAAAGAAAAATGTGCAATGGAAATATAATTTTAAATAGATCTATTTTTGAGGAAATACGCACTTATATATTTATCCAAATTTTTTATTTTTTCTTTTGATTTTTCTGCAACTTACTTGCAATTTTACCTATCTCTTCTGCCGGAAGAATCACAGGGAGAATT
>QNCF01000042.1 GCA_003644395.1 Candidatus Omnitrophota bacterium | reverse complement strand
CTTAATGAAATGCTTTCAAGGATAAAATAGGAAGATGGATTTTCAAGGTATTTCAGAGCTCTGATAATTTCCACACTTGTTCCTTTTATTTCAACTTCAACTGGTAAAAGTTTGTATAATGTGGTTTCTTTCTGTGGAACTCCAATTTTAATAGAGTTTATCACACTTACTCCCGAATCAATCAGAAGATTTGTAAGGTCCCTTACAATTGCCAGCTGGAGTGAAAGAGTTTTAATCTCTTCAGATGAAGGAAGACCGGTTTCAGGAAACCCAAGAGAGGTTGGGATTATAACTTTTCTTCTCTTTGCTTTCCTTTTTAAATTCTCCTGTATTGAGAAAAGAAATTCTTTGAATTCTATTGCTGGATAAAGTTTGAATTCTGGAACAACTGGTCTGGATGTGGAGAAATTTATAAGGAGAGTGTGGAGAGCTTTTTCCCATTCTATCTTTTCCTTCTTTAATTTCTGGATAAGTTCAGGGGAAGGTGCTTTTTCCTTTTCTCTTTCATATTTTTTCACTTCAGCATATTTTTCCTTTATCTCCTCCTCAATTTTCTTTATCTCCTCCTTCATCTTCCGTATCCAATGCAATCCACCTGCTGCAATACCCATTACTATAGCCAGTGAGAAAAACAGAATATATTTTTTAAAAAAGTTTATAACTTTCCTCATTTCAGTTTAACGTTTAAAGCAAAAACAAGTTTATTTTTATCTTTTTCAATTTCACAGTATGCAATACTTACTGAGGAAACAAAATCCATTTGAGAAAGTTTTTTTATAAATTTCTTAAAATCTTCAAATGATGTTTTGATATCTGTTATTAAAACTTCTCCCTTTATACCTATTACTTCGGGAGCTTTTGCAGTAACCTTTTTTTTCTCCTGGGATTTTTTACCCTCAGGTGGAGGTTGCCTTTTTTTGGATTTTTTCTTCTCTTTTTTAATTGCTATTTCTCCAGGAGAAAGTTTTGTTAAATAGATTCTGCTGCTTGGAAGAGATTCTCCTATTTCAAGAATTCTTCTCAACCAGGCAGATTTTTTTACAATGAGATTTTTTGCAACCCCAACTTTTCCCTTAATCTTATTTATCTCTTCATTCAATCTCTCCACATCTGGTTTATACCTTTCATATTGTTTAAGCGATATTTTTATTTCATTCAATAATCCATTAAGCATTATCTTTTCCTGTCTCATAAAGAGAGCAGGAGTGAGAGAAAGAAGAATTGCCATCAATGAAGAAAGGTAAATATATGGTCTGTTTTCTCTGAATTCGCGTATTCTTGCTACTTCTACTGGAAGAAAATCAAGGTTAATATATGGAGAGAGAACATTTCTCAAAGCAATTCCAAACAGAACTCCAAACTCTATACCTCTTTCTTTTATCCCGGAATATTTTTCAGGTATTTCTATATTGGCAAGAGGGTCAAAATAAAATGTTTTTATTCTTGATTTTGATTCAAGGATTTCCCTAAATCCCAAAAGTGAAGTTCCCCTTCCACATAAATAAACTTCCTCAACTTCAGGCCCTTTAAGGGTAAATCTCCAGTAGTCAATTGAATTCTGGATTTCGGTATGGAGGCTCTCAATTGTTGAAATTACTGAGGGATGTTTTGTCCCCTGCTCATATTTCTTTTTTTCCGCATCTTCAAAACTTATATTTTCATGCTCCATAATGGCAGAGGTAAAGGTGTCTCCTGAATTTGTAAGGGAGCGTATCAGAAATTTCTCCTCATGCATTATTATGAAATTTGATGAAAGAGCACCCATTTCCAGAATTGCCTGACATTTATCCGGTTTAAATTGAGGGGATAGCGTGAAAATATTAATGAGAGCAAAAAGGTCTGTATCAAGAAATTCAATGTTAACACCCATCGGCAGAATTTTGGAAAGATGTTCATTTATAAGGTCTTTTTTTGCAGCTGCAAGAAGTATATTGAAATTCTGGGGGGTCTGTGTGAGAATCTGATAAGTCCAGCTCACTATTTCCAGGGGGAAAGGGATTTGTTGCTGTACTTCATATTTAAGGATATCTTTTAACTTCTTCAGAGGAACAGCAGGAACACTTATTGTTCTTACAAGAACTCCTCTTCCAGGGAGAGAAAAATAGACATTTTTTGTTGGAAGTTTTCTGAAGAAGTCTCTTCTTTTTTCTCTGATAAAATTTTCTCTTTCTTCAGGAGGCAAGAGAGGAGATTCCAATTCATCATAATAGGTGAGTAATATTCTATTTCCATGCCTTTCTAATTCCGCAACCCTTATTTTTGTATTCCCGAAATCTACCGCAATAACCCTCTTTCCCCCTAAGAATTTCACTCACATTCTCCTTTAAAAAATAATTACGGGGGACCGATTCGAACGGTCGACCTCCGGGTTATGGGCCCGGCGAGCTACCACTGCTCCACCCCGCAATAAGGGTATTATATAATATAAAACAATTATTTCAATTTTGTCAACCTTTTAATTTCATTTTCCACCTGAGAGATTATTCTCTCAATTCTTTTCCTTGCTATTTCTAAGGATGTCTTTTGTGAAAAAAATTTGTTTTCATAATTTTTAAACTTTTCCCACAGTTCAATAATATAAAGGAGTAAAATTTCAATTTTATCCTTTGCAGGATATTTTTTTTGGAGATTGTCAACAGATTCTTTTATCTGCTGGCTTATATTATCAATCTCCTGCTGTGTAAGAGAAGTCTCTATTCTGTATTTATATTTTTTCCCCAGAATGTCAATATAAAAAGTTTTCATTTTCTCATAACAGCTTTGAATTTATTCTCCATAACTTCCACTATTTCTTTCACATATCCATCAACTTCCTCGCTTTCCAGAGTCCTTTCAGGATCACGGAAAATCAATGTGAAACTTATGCTTATTTTATCCTTCGGTATATTTTTCCCCCTGTAAATATCAAATACCTCTATTTTTTCCAGCGGGATTTTAAGAGATTTTATCTCCTTTTCTATCTCCTGCCATGATATATCCTGAGGGATTAAAAAAGATAAATCTCTTCTGCTTGAAGGAAACTTTGGCAGTTTCTGGAAATATCTTTTCGGGAATAAATACTGGAGAATTTTCTGAATATAAATTTCTGCTATGAATATATTTTCCTTCTTTAAATCAAAAAATTCTTTTAATTTCTCATCTGGATAAAACAGGAAACCGATCCTTGTATCTTTATAAAAAATGGAAAGAATTTTCTCATCTTCTCCCAAGGGATGTGAATCTTTTTTCCATTCAATATTTTCTATTCCACATCTTTCAAGAAACTCCTCAACCACCCCTTTAAGTGTGAAGAAATCCCCTTCATTTACTGTCTCCAAGCATAAATGATACTCTTCTGAATATTTTCTGTCTCTTTCTTCATAAACTTTTCCTATTTCAAAAATTTTGAAATTTTTAATTTGTTTTGAGAGATTAAATTCTGCTGTTTCCAGGAGAGAAAGTGTTAAAGAAGGCCTGAGATATGCGAAATTTTTTGAAATTGGATTGAGAAGCGGAATGCTCTTTAAATTGGTTAATTTAATAATATCTTCAGAAATTAAACTTGAGGTTATAACTTCATTAAATCCAAGATTTTTCATAATATCTTTGATTTTCTCAATCTTTTTATACTCGCTTTCAGATGGGGTTGGTTTTAAATTCTCTATGGGAAATTCAGAAGGTATATTTGAATACCCGATATATTTTGCTATTTCCTCTATTAAATCCACATCCTCCTTTATATCATTTCTCCATACAGGTGGTTTTACATAAAAGAAGTTCTTTTCCTTCCTTACAGAAAAACTTATTTTTTTGAATAAATTTGTTATAATATCTTCAGAAATCTCTTTCCCAAGGTACTGGAAAAGTTTATTAATATTGAGGGGTATTTCTTTTTTCTCTTCAGATGTATAAATTCCTGAAGAAGAAAGAGGGCCAATTTCTCCTCCACATACTTCCTTTACAAGGAAAGTTGTCCATTCCAGCCCTTCCTTTACTCTTTCTATATCTGTTTCTTTTTCAAAACGGAGAGATGCTTCTGTTGTTATGCCAAGAATTTTGCTCCCCTTCCTTACTGTAACAGGAGAAAATTTTGCACTTTCTATTAATATTGATGTTGTTCCATCATCCACTTCAGAATTTTTTCCACCCATAATCCCTGCAAGTGCGATTGGTTTTTCTGAGTCTGAAATTACAAGAATTTCAGAATTCAATTTCCTTATTTTTCCATCAAGAGTTTCAATTTCTTCATTTTCTCTTCCCCTCCTTACAACAATTCCTCCTTTTATTTTTTTCAGATCAAAAATATGGATTGGCTGACCAGTAAATCCTGTTACAAAATTGGAAATATCAACCAGGTTATTTATACTTCTGAATCCCATTTTCTCAACTTTTTCCTTCAACCATGAAGGGGAAGGTTCAACTTTCACATTTTTTATTATTCTGCATGAGTAGTAAGGACAATCTTGGTAATTTTCCACTTTCACATCCATTTTTTCAGAAATTTTCTCTTCAAAATTAATTTCCGGTAATTGGAGAGAGAGGGATTTCATCGGGAGAATTTCACGGCATACTCCTATAATACTCAACAAATCCCCTCTATTTGCAGGAATTTCCAGTTCAAAAATTAAATCTTCATTATCCTCAATTATCAGAGGGTTATAACCAAGATTGTCAAGATATTCAATCAATTCTTTCCTGGAAAATTCACCTTTCAGGTATTCTTTAATCAGCAAATATGAGTATCTCATTTTATCCAAACTGGTTAAGAAATCTTATATCATTTTGGTAAAAATATCTTATATCGTCAATTTTAAATTTCAGCATTGCTATCCTTTCAACTCCCATTCCAAAAGCAAAACCGGTGACTTTTTCAGGGTCATATCCAACATTTCTGAAGACCTGGGGATGGACCATTCCACATCCAAGAATTTCAATATACCCTGTATATCCACATGTTGAACATCCCTTCCCGTTGCATATTATGCATGATATGCTTACCTCAGCACTCGGTTCTGTGAATGGGAAATATGAAGGGGAAAATTTTATTTTTATTTCTGAGCCAAAAAGCTGATGGAGGAAGTATGTTAAGACTCCTTTAAGGTGAGGGAATCTTATATCCTTTCCCACCATTAATCCTTCCATCTGATGGAAAACTGGAGAGTGGGAAGCATCAAGTGCATCCCTTCTGTAGCATCTTCCAACTGCAATTATTTTGAAAGGTGGTTTCATCCTTTCCATAACCCTTATCTGGACAGGGCTTGTATGTGTTCTCAAAAGTATCTTTTCCTTTTCATTTAAATAGAAAGTATCCCAGAAACTTTTTGCAGGGTGGTATTCAGGTGTATTTAATGCTTCAAAATTGTAATAATCATTTTCTATTTCAGGGCCTGTCACTATCCCGAATCCCATTTTAAAAAATATATCCGTCATCTCCCTTATTATCAAAGTAAGTGGATGGAGAGTCCCTATTTTTGGTCTTTTTCCCGGGAAAGATAGATTTTCAAATTTTTCTTCCTTCTTTATTTTTTTGATGCTCTCATTATAAAGGTTTATCAATGTTTTTTTCAGTGAATTTATCCTTTTCCCTATTTCCGGTCTAAGTTCTTGAGGTATCTGGGGCAATTTTGATGTAATTGAGTTTATTTTCCCTTTTCTTCCAAGAAATTTTATCCTCCACTCCTCCATTCCCTTTTCATCAGTAATCTCTTTTATCATCTTTTTTGCTTCATTTTCTATTTCTGAAATCTCATTCAGAATTTTTTCAATTTCCATAGAGCCTCTCCTTTTTTATATATTCAAGAACTCTTTCAGGGATGAGGTATTTTGGATATATTCCGGAAGAAATCTGGTTTCTCAAAAATGATGATGAAACTTCTATTCTCGGAGAATCTATTTTTTCATATTTTAAATTTAAATCTGGATGAGGCATTTTAATCTCTTTCCCGAACCTTGGTGCAACAAGAAAAATTACTTCTTTTACAAGTTCATTTATTTTATACCAGCTGTGTAAATTTACAAATTCATCTTCCCCAATGATAAGGTAAATCTTTTTCCCCGGATTATTCATTTTAAAAGAGATTATTGTGTCATAAGTATAGGATGGCCCTTCTCTCTTTATTTCCATATCTGAGACTTCAAAATTTTCATTATCTGAAATTGCAAGTCTTAACATTTCCAGCCTTTGAGTTGGGGTGGCAAAGACTTTCTCTTTATGTGGGGGTATCTTTGCAGGGATAAAGATTATCTTTTCAAGATTAAACTGTAAATAAGCAAATTCTGCAATTACAAGATGCCCTATATGGACAGGATCAAAACATCCTCCAAATATTCCAATTTTATTTTCTTGTCTGTCCATTTCCATAAACTAAATATTTATAAATTGTAAGTTCTTCAAGCCCCATCGGTCCTCTTGCATGGATTTTATCTGTACTTATCCCTATTTCTGCCCCAAGACCGAATTCCCCTCCATCTGTAAATCTTGTTGATGCATTATGGTAAAGTGCTGCAGAATCAACTTCCTGGAAGAATTTTTTCACAGCATCTTTATTTTCTGTGATTATAGCATCAGAGTGCCCTGAACCATATTTATTAATATGAGAGATTGCTTCTTCCAGACTGTTAACAATTTTTATTGAAATTATCATATCAAGGTATTCGGTTTTCCAGTCAGATTCTGTCGCTTTTTTGATCCCTTTAATAATTTTTCTTGTCTCATCGCATCCCCTCATTTCAACACCTGCTTTTTTAAACATTTCAGCCATCTCTGGAAGGAATTTTTTTGCTATATCTTTGTGGACAAGTAAAGTTTCAGTTGCATTGCATGTTCCTGGCCTCTGTACTTTGGCATTGAATGTGACTTTCCATGCCTTCTCAAGGTCAGCATCTTTATCAACATATGTATGGCAGATTCCTTTATAATGTTTTATAACAGGGATTCTGCTTTTTTCTGTCACCTCTCTTATAAGTGATTCTCCACCACGAGGAATTATAAGGTCTATATAATTGTCTAATTTTAAAAGATATCTGACAGCCCTTCTTCCACCAATATCCACAAGATTCACTGCTTCAGATGGTATTCCGCATTCTTCAAGAGATTCCTTAATTATGGATACAAGGATTTTATTTGAATTTATTGCTTCCTTACCTCCTTTCAGAATCACACAATTTCCGGATTTCAGACATAAAATGCTCGTCTCTATTGTAACATCCGGTCTTGATTCATAAATTATGCATATTACCCCTATTGGAACCCTTATTCTTTCAATTTTCAATCCATTTGGTCTTACTGTCTCCCATATCTTTTTCCCCACAGGGTCCGGTAAATCTTTTACATTTTTTACTGAATTTACCATCTTTTCCACTCTTTCCGGTGTTAGAAGTAATCTGTCAATGAATGCTTTTGAGTATTCCTGTTTTTTTGCTTTCTCAACATCAATTCTGTTGTTTTTTATAATCTCATCTTTATAAAGGATTAATTTATCTGCAAGAATCTGGAGAAATTCATTTTTCTTATCTGTTGGAAGAGAAGATATTTTATAAAATGCCTGTTTTGTCTTTTTAACCATCTCCTCAAGTCTATTTTTCCACTCCATCTTTCTCCTCCCCTGATGGATGGAAGAAAGTTCCTATCCTTTCCCCCTTAAATATCCTCTGCAGAATCCATGGAGTTTTTCCATTTGCAATTATACAGCACTTCCCCTTTTCTGTTACATATTTTGCAGCCTCAATCTTCGTTTTCATTCCTCCAACCCCATTATCTGATGGTGCTCCCTTTTCCCCTATTTCTATAATTTTTTTTCCGATTTTTTTAACTTCATATATCATTTTTATTTTTTTATTCAACTTCGGGTCTCTATCATACAATCCATCAACATCTGAAAGAAGTATCAGAATGTCTGCATTTACAAGTTCTGTTGTGAAAGCAGAAAGAGTATCATTGTCTCCAAATTTTATTTCGTCAACAGCAACACTGTCATTTTCGTTAATAATAGGGACAATGTTATACTTTAAAAGTGTAAAAAGGGTCTTCTGGACATTTTTTCTCCTTTCAGGAATTGAAAAAATATCACGTGTTAGAAGTATCTGACCCACATTTAAACCCTCTTCTCTGAAGACTCTTTCATATACTCTCATTAACCTGCTCTGTCCAACACTTGCTGCTGCCTGTAATTTATTTATCTGCTTTGGTTTCTTTTTCCACCCAAGAATTTGCATCCCTGAAGAGATTGCTCCGGAAGTTACAATTATTATTTCCTTTCCCATTTTTTTTATGAGATAACATATCTGTTCAACAAGATGCTCAATTAAAGAAGTATCAAGGCGGTTATCCGGAGTTGTCAGTACATTTGTTCCTATTTTTACCACCGCTCTTTTCAAATCCTTAATTTCACTTCTGCTCATCAAATTTCTCCCTTTCCCTTTTTATTTTTTCCAGTTCTTTTTTCATCTTTTCAATTTTTTCTTCAATCAGTTCATTTTTCAGTTTATTGAGATTTTCTTCAAATTTTTCAATCCAGTAAAGGAGATTCTTTTTATTTTCAAAAAATATTTCTGTCCACAATTCAGGATTGCTTTTCCCTATCCTTGTGGTATCTTTAAATCCACCACCAACAAAATCCTTATATTTTATTTTCCCGATTGTTTTCAAAAGAGAAAATACTATGAAATGTGGTAAGTGACTTGTCAGTCCGAGAATATAATCATGTTTCTTAGGGGAAAGAAGTATTACCTTTGAACCAAGCAATTTCCAGAATTTTTTTACTTTTCTCAGTGCTTTTTCATTTGAGAATTTTGAAGGAGTTACAACAACCACTTTACCATCAAACAATCCTTCCTGACACCATTCTATTCCGCTTTTTTCAGAACCTGTAATTGGATGGGAACCAATGAAATTATTTTTTTTCCCGAGAATTCTTTCTGCGTCCTTCACCACTTTTTCCTTTATACTTGCAACATCTGTAATGAGGATTTCGGGCTTTGTTTTTTTTATAAGAAGAAAATAATCTTTTATGACATTTATTGGGGTGGAAATTATGATAAAGTCAAGGTTTTTAATACCTTGGTTAAAATCAGAATAAAATTCATCAATAATTCCGGCTGATTTTGCTTTTTTTAAAGTTGAAATTCTTCTGCTGAAACCAATAACTTTATTTGCAATTTTCCTCTTTTTTATATCAATGCATAAAGAGCCTCCAATAAGCCCAAGTCCTACAACCCCTATATTTCCAAATTCTTCCATAATATAAAATCATTCAGATGTTTTTTCTTTTTCCCTGAAAATTCTGATAAACTCCATTGGTAAAGGGAATACAAGTGTGGAATTCTTTTCAGTTGCTATTTCACTTGCTGTCTGTAAATATCTGAGATGTATTGCTTCAGGTACTTCAGAAAGTATCTTTGCTGCTTCCTGTAATTTTTTAGCTGCCTGGAATTCACCTTCAGCGTTTATAATCTTTGCTCTTCTTTCCCTTTCCACTTCTGCCTGTCTTGCCATTGCTCTTTTCAT
>QNCF01000041.1 GCA_003644395.1 Candidatus Omnitrophota bacterium | reverse complement strand
TTTTTCTCCATGTGGAAGAGATAGAAATGGAACACCAGAGGAAAATCTTGAATATTGTATAGATAAAGGGAAGTTTGATTTTGCATCAATTACTGACCATGCAGAAACTCTTGTATCTGAAAAAACCTGGACTAAACTTTTAAAAATTATTGAAAGATATAATAAGGAAGGAAGTTTTGTAACAATCCCTGGTTATGAATGGACATCCGACCTTTATGGACATAGAAATGTTTATCTTGCAAAATGTTATGAAAAAATATTCCACTGTATGGATCCTATCTCCTCATCTCCAAAAAAACTCTGGTTATCTTTAAAAGAAGAAAACCAAAAGGCAATAACAGTCCCCCACCATCCATCACTTGCACACTTTCCGGTGTGCTGGGATGAGCATGATGAAGAATATCAGCCACTTGTTGAAATATGTTCAAACTGGGGCTCATCAGAATTTTATGATTCTAAATCTCCAGCAAAAATTTATAATGTAGCCGGTATTTCAGTCCAGGATGCACTTATTAAAGGATTGAAACTTGGATTTGCTGGTGGAAGTGATGGGCATGATAGACCTCCTGGAACAGGTGGACTGACAGGTGTATTTGCAGAAAATCTTACAAGAGAAGAAATATTTGAATCTTTAAAAAATAGAAGATGCTATGCGACTACAGGAGCAAAAATAAAGTTATACTTCATAATGAATAACCTTCTCACGATGGGAGACGAAATAGTTGTAAATCCATACCAATTTGAATCTTTATATCCTTTAATTTTTTATATTTCAGTTGAAGGGACAGCACCTATTGAAAGAATAGACCTGCTTGAAAACAACCAGGTTATTTTCTCATATGATGAAAATTACAGAAACTACAATACATGGTCATCTTTTTTAAAAGATAAAGAATTTTTCAGGGTGGAAAAGAGAATGGATGAATTTGTCTGCCTTGAAATACCTGTATTTTCTCCTTTAAGATGGTATCAATCTTTTTCTCCAAGGAATAATTTAATTTTTGACCCAAGATTACCAAACCATACAAAATTTTATTATGTCAGAGTTAAACAGAAAGATGGTCATATGGCCTGGAGCAGTCCAATCTGGATTACATGCAAAATTGAGGAATGTGAGAGAGTAAAAATCCCTTATTAATCCATCAAATTAAAATTTGAGATTTATTGACAAATGAGATTTTGGGGATAAACTTATTTAAAAAGGAGGGAAAATGAAACTTGGAGTATTTTTGGTTTTATTCAGTGATAAAAGTTTTTCTGAAGCACTTGATATTGCAAAAGAAGCAGGTGTTGAAGCTGTTGAGATAGGTACAGGTAATTACCCTGGGGATGCTCACTGTAAAGTTGATGAACTTCTGGAAGATGAAAATAAATTGAAAAAATTTAAAGAGGAGGTTGAAAAAAGAGGACTTGAAATATCTGCATTATCATGCCATGGCAATCCACTCCATCCAAATCCTGAAATAGCAAATTCACACCGAAATATCCAGAGAAAAACAATACTCCTTGCAGAAAAACTTGGCATTCCAAGAATAATAACATTTTCTGGCTGTCCTGGTGATAGTGAGAATTCAAAGTATCCAAACTGGGTAACCTGTCCATGGCCAGAGGATTATTCAAAAGTTTTGAAATGGCAGTGGGAGGAAAAAGTTATACCTTTCTGGAAAGAAGAGGTTGAATTTGCAAGGAAACATAATGTGAAAGAAATATGCCTTGAGATGCATCCTGGATTTGTGGTTTATAATCCTGAGACACTACTTAAATTGAGGGAGGCTGTTGGAGAAGAGATAGGAGCAAATCTTGACCCAAGCCACCTTTTCTGGCAGGGAATAGACCCTATCGCTGCAATAATGAAACTTGGAAAGGCAATATACCATGTCCATGCAAAGGATACAAAGATAAACACTTACAACACCTCAGTAAATGGTGTTCTTGATACAAAATCTTACCTTGATGAACCGAACAGATCCTGGATATTCAGAACAGTCGGTTATGGGCACGGTTTTGATTTCTGGAAAGATTTTGTTTCAACTTTAAGGATGGTTGGATATGATGGTGTTTTGAGTATTGAGCATGAAGACAGCCTTATGAGTAAAATGGAGGGATTGAAAAAGGCTATAAAATTCTTAAAAGAAGTATTAATTAAAGAACCAAGACCAAAAGCCTGGTGGACATAAAATGAAAATGGAAAACATCAAAAAACTTGAGGAGTATAAATATCTCATACCGAAACAGGATGGGATGAGAGTCCCTGGAATACTTTATATATCTGAAAAATTATTATCAAAGGCTATCGCTGATAACGCTCCATTACAGGTAATGAATGTTGCAAAACTTCCAGGAATTGTAAAATACAGTCTTGCAATGCCTGATGTCCACTGGGGATATGGTGCTCCAATAGGTGGAGTTGGTGCATTTGATTATGAAAGTGGGGTTATTGTTCCTGGCTTTGTTGGATATGATATCAACTGTTTAACAGGGGAAACAAAAATATTACACAAATATGGCTATTATTTACCAATTGAAAATTTTGAAGGGAAATGGGAAGAACTCATCTGTTTTAATAAAGAAAAGAAATCAAAAGAAGAGGCGAAGATAATAAGATTCATTAAAAGAAAAAATGATGGAGATATTTATTTTATCAAAACTGAAGCAGGATATGAAATAAAAGCTACAGAGGAACATCCTTTCTGGACAGAAAAAGGTAAAAAGGAAGTTAAAAATTTAAAAATTGGTGATTTTGTGGTTGTCTTTCCCTTCAAAGGGGTTCCTTATGAAGAACCACCTGATGAAACAATTCTGGATATTGAGGAATTTAAAAAGGTAGCAAGTTTATTTAATAAAAATTCAAGGGGTAATTCTTTATCTCAAATAATAAAGAAACTTGAAGAAAATGGACTTTTACCTTTAAAAGCCACTTCTCCTGTTCTACCCGAAATTTTAAAAATTATAGGATATATTTTTGGTGACGGCAGTATTTCTTTCTTAAAGGATGGGAATAGTTTTTTAACTTCTTTTTTTGGTAAAAAGGAGGACATTGAGGAAATAAAGAAAGACCTTCAGAAAATCGGATTTTCATGTGTTATTTCAGAAAGAAAGAGAAAACATAAAATAAAAACAGAATATTCAGTGTATGAATTTGAAACCACAACATATACCTGTCAGACCTCCTCAAGAGCCCTGGCATTATTTTTAATCTCTCTGGGTGTCCCATACGGAAAGAAAATATCTTCCGACTTCTGTATCCCTGAATGGATACTTAGACTTCCCCTCTGGTGTAAAAGGTTATTTCTCGCTTCTTACTTTGGTGCAGAAATGAGCTCTCCAAAATTCTTAACAGGTCATAAGTACAACATTTACTGTCCTGTTGTATCAATGAATAAAGAAATTCAGTACAAAGAAAGTGGGATAAAATTCTTTAATCAAATCTCTCAAATTCTTGAAGAATTTGGTGTGAAAACGAAGAAAATCAGTATAAGAAAAATTAAAAATAACAAAGTTCAAATAAGATTAATTCTTTCTTCAAAATTAGAAGACCTTTTAAACCTTTATGAGAAAATAAACTTCGAATACAACAAAGAAAAATCATTTCTTGGAAATGTGTTTGCTTTCTACTTGAGAAGAAAGCAAAAAGTAATAAATGGGAGAAAAGAAGCAGAAAAAATAGCGATATCTTTAAGAGAGGAAGGATATAACATAAATTCCATATTTTCAAAAATAAATTCTGAATGGGTGAATAGAAGGTTTATTGAAAGGTCAATTTATGAAGGTAGAAAAACAGAACCAAGAGTTTCTTTCTCCTTTGAGGGTATTTCCCGATTAGTAAAAGAAACAAGAGAAAAATTTGGAAACTCTGGTTTTGTGCTTGACAAAATTATTGAGATAAGAAAAGTTCCATATAATGGATATGTTTATGATTTCACAGTAAATCATCCATTCCATAATTTCACAGGTAATAACTTTCTTGTATCAAACTGTGGAGTCCGCCTTATAAGAAGCAATCTTGAGAAGAAAGATATTGAGGACAAACTTGAAGAATTGATAAATGGTTTATTCATAAATATACCTTCAGGTGTTGGTTCAACTGGAAAATTGAAATTAAACAGAAAAGAAATTGAAAAACTCGTCGTTGAAGGAGCAAGATGGGCTGTTAAAAACGGTTATGGATATGAAGAAGACCTTGAAAGAATTGAAGAATATGGATGTATTAAAGGAGCAGACCCAAATGTGGTGAGCGAAAGAGCATATGAAAGAGGACTTGAGCAGTCAGGCACACTCGGTTCAGGAAACCATTTCCTTGAAATACAGCAGGTTGTTCAGATTTACGATAGAGAAATAGCAGAAAAATTTGGATTATTTGAAGGTCAGATCACAATAATGGTACATACAGGAAGCAGAGGATTTGGATACCAGATATGCGATGATTACCTTTCCCTTTTTGGTAAAGTCCATTCAAAATATGGAATCTCTCTTCCTGATAGACAGCTTGCATGTGCTCCTGCAAAATCACCTGAAGGGAGAAAATATTTTGCAGCAATGAAAGCAGCTGCAAATTATGCATTTGCAAACAGACAGGTAATCACTCACTGGGTAAGGGAAACATTCTCATATGTTTTGAGAAAATCTGATAAAGATATTGGTCTTGAAATTGTTTACGATGTTGCCCATAATATCTGCAAATTAGAAAAACATAATGTTGATGGAAGAGAAAAACTTCTTCTTGTCCACAGAAAAGGAGCTACAAGAGCATTTCCGAAAGGACACCCTGAACTTCCTGAAAGATACAGAGATGTTGGACAACCTGTTATAATCCCCGGAACAATGGGAACAGCTTCCTATGTTCTTGTCGGAACTGAAAAAGCATTGCAGGAGACCTGGGGAAGCACATGCCATGGTGCTGGAAGGATGATGTCAAGACACCAGGCAATAAAGGAAAGCAGAGGAAGGTCAATAGCAGATGAACTTCTTAAAAAGGGAGTGCTGGCAAAAGCAAAGAGTAAAAGAGGACTTGCTGAAGAAATGCCAGAAGCATACAAGGATGTTGATGAGGTTATAAAGGTTGTTGAAGGAGCAGGAATTTCAAAAAAAGTTGCAAAGATGATACCACTTGCAGTGATTAAAGGATAATGGAATACACTGAAATAGATGGAATAAAAGTATCAAAAATATGCCTTGGAACATGGAATATAACGGGTGATTCAACATGGGGCTTCCAGGACGAAAAGGACTCAATAGAGACAATCAAATATGCTGTTGATTGTGGAATAAATTTTTTTGATACTGCAGAAGCATATGGTAATGGATATTCAGAATCCCTCCTCGGTAAAATCCTCTCACCTATAAGGGAAAAGGTTGTTATAGCAACAAAGACTATAAAAGCAAATTACAGAGAAGTTATTGAAGCCTGTGAAAACAGTCTGAAACGCTTGAAAACAGATTACATTGATATCTATTACATCCACTGGCCAAGCAGAAAAGTTCCATTTGAGGAGACTGTGAAGGCGATGGAGAAACTCCAGAAAGATGGGAAAATAAGGATGATGGCTGTTTCAAACTTTGGAGTAAAAGACCTTTCTGAAATTCTGAAACTATATCCTGTTAAATTAAACCAGCTTGCCTACAGTTTACTATTCAGAGCGATAGAATTTGAAATTTTACCTTTCTGTATCAAAAATGGTGTATCCATTGCTTGTTACAGTCCATTGATGGAAGGACTTTTAACAGGGAAATTCAAATCTCCAGAAGAGGTGCCTGATGGAAGGGCAAGAACAAGACATTTTTCAAAAGAAAGACCATTATCAAGGCACAGAGAAGATGGAGCGGAAGAGGAAACATTTAAAACAATTGAGGAAATAAGAAAGTTATGTGAGGAAATAAATATTCCAATGACTCAAATTTCCCTTTCCTATCTTTTACATAAAGAGGGTGTTAAAGTGGTTGTGGTTGGTGCAAGAAAGAAATACCAGATAGAGGAAAATTCAAAAGCGTGTGAAATTCGCCTTTCCGATGATATCATAAAAAAACTTGACCAGATAACATCAAAACTGAAAGATAAACTCGGGAAAAACCCTGATATGTGGCTGACTGATTCAAGAATAAGATGAAACTTATAAATCTTGAAACTCTTGTAATCCTTGGATTTTTAAATGAACAGCCTCTGCATGGATACCAGATTCTTAAAAGGATAAGGGAAAATTTTGGCTATATAACAGGGTTTACACCTCAATCTGTTTATTATGTTTTAAAAAAATTGAAGGAAAAGGGATTTTTAATAGAAAAGAAGAAGAAAATTGGGAAAAGACCTGAAAGGGAAATTTACATAATCACTGAGAAAGGAAAGCAGGAGTTTAAAAAATTGATGGATGAAAATTTAGAATACCTTTACAGACCATTTTTCAACATTGATATATCGCTTTATTTCTTTGAAAATATAGATAAGAAGAAATTCTGGGAAAAAATAGAAAAGCAGGAAAGGAATTTAAGGGAAATAAGAATATGGGCAAAAAGGGAGAAAAAGAAGGCGAAATTTCCCCACTCTTTAATATTCAGCCATATTGAGAAAAGTGTGGATGCTGAAATTGAATTTATTAAAGAATTGAAGAAAAATTTAACCTCTTGAGAGAACCTTTTTCAAAAACTGACCTGTATAAGATTTTGGATTCTTTGCAACATCCTCCGGTCTTCCCTGTGCAACTATATAACCACCCTTATCCCCTCCTTCAGGTCCCAGATCAATTATCCAGTCTGCACATTTTATAACTTCAAGATTATGCTCAATCACTATTACCGTTGAACCTTTATCAACAAGTCTGTTCAAAACATTAAGAAGTTTTGCAATATCAGCCATGTGTAATCCAACTGTTGGTTCATCAAGAATATAAATTGTCTTCTCATTACCTTTCCTTGAGAGTTCTGCTGCAAGTTTTACCCTCTGTGCTTCTCCACCGGATAAAGTAGTTGCAGGCTGTCCAAGCTGGATATATCCAAGACCAACATCGTAAAGTGTCTGCAATTTATCTCTCAACTTTGGATGATTTTTGAAAAATTCAAGAGCATCCTCAACTCTCATCTCAAGAACCTCTGCAATATTTTTCCCTTTATACTTTATCTCAAGCGTCTCCTTATTGTATCTTTTTCCCTTGCATACCTCACATGGAATGTAAATATCTGGAAGGAAATGCATCTCAATCTTTGTAATCCCCTCTCCCATACATGCCTCACACCTTCCACCTTTCACATTGAAACTGAATCTTCCCGGCTTATAACCCCTTATCCTTGCCTCTTCTGTCTGTGCAAATATCTGCCTTATATATGTAAAAGCACCTGTGTATGTGGCTGGATTTGACCTTGGAGTCCTTCCTATTGGAGACTGGTCAATCACAACAACTTTATTTATATTTTCAACTCCAAGTATTGCATCATGTTCACCTGGTTTTTCTTTTGATTTATAAAGTATCCTTTTCAATCCTTTATAAAGCACATCCTCTATCAAACTGCTTTTACCTGAACCAGAAACTCCAGTTATACATACAAAAATTCCAAGCGGTATCTCAACATCTATATTTTTAAGATTGTTATGCCTTGCTTTCAGAATCTTAAGATATTTACCTGAAAGTTCCCTCCTCTTTTTCGGAACAGGTATAGATAGTTCTCCTGAAAGGTATTTCCCTGTTATTGAATTTTTATTTTTTATTATATCTGAAAGAGTACCTTCTGCTACCACATATCCACCATGTTTTCCTGCTCCAGGCCCAAGGTCAACTATCCAGTCAGCATTCCTTATTGTCTCCTCATCATGTTCAATAACAACAACTGTATTTCCCAGGTCTCTCAACTGCTTCAATGTATTTATCAATTTCAAATTATCCCTCTGATGGAGTCCGATTGTTGGCTCATCAAGTATATAAACAACTCCAACAAGACCAGAGCCTATCTGAGTTGCAAGCCTTATTCTTTCTGCTTCCCCTCCTGAAAGTGTATGTGTCATCCTGTCAAGTGTTAAATAATCAAGACCAACCTCTTCCATAAACTTCAACCTGTTAATTATCTCCTTCAAAATCTGTTTTGCAATCATCCTTTCTCTCTCTGATAACTTCAGATTTGTGAAAAACTCTTTTGCCTCCTTAACACTCATCTTTGTCACTTCCCATATAGATTTTCCACCCACTGTAACTGCAAGTGATTCAGGCCTCAATCTTCCTCCCTTACAGGAAGGGCATGTTACCTCCCTTATATATTTCATTATCTCTTCCCTTCTGTGCTCACTTTCTGTCTGATGGAATAACCTTTCAAGGTTTGGAATAACCCCTTCAAAATAGTACTCTTGGCTACCATAAAGGATTATATCAAGTTCTTCCTTTGTGAGGTCACATGGTCTATCATCAAGGTCTCTTCCAAGTTCTTCAAGTATATCCCTCAAAAGCCTTCTGTAATAAAGGAAAAGACCTCTACCACCTGCTTCATGCCACGGCTTTATTGCTCCCTCTCTGAATGTCTTTGTTTTATCAGGAATTACAAGTTCAGGGTCAATCTTCATCAAAAATCCAAGCCCCTTACATTCAGGACATGCTCCATAAGGACTGTTGAAGGAAAACATTCTTGGTGAAAGTTCCTCAAAACTTATCCCACACCTTGGACATCCATAATTTTCATTGAAAAGAATATCTTTTCCATCAAAATCAACAATTACAATCCCTTTCCCGACTTTCAATGCTGTCTCAACACTTTCAGCAACCCTGCTTCTATCCTCCTCTTTTGGATTGAACTGATCTATCAAAACTTCTATATTATGTATTTTGTATCTTTCAAGTTTAATCTCCTCATCAACATCATAAAAATTCCCATCCACCCTTACTCTTAAAAATCCTGCCCTCCTTATATCCTCAAATATCTTCTGATACTGTCCTTTCCTTCCCCTTATAATCGGTGCAAGAATTTTAACCTCTGTATTTCCAAGATTTAAAATCCTGTCAACTATTTCACTTGAAGATTGCCTTGATATGACAGCACCACACTTTGGACAGTGAGGAATACCTATCCTTGCATAAAGAAGTCTTAAATAATCATAAATTTCTGTTGTTGTCGCTACTGTGGAACGGGGATTTGAAGCAGCCTTTCTCTGTTCAATAGCAATTGCAGGTGGAAGACCGAAGATATGGTCAACATCGGGTTTTTTCATCTGCTCAAGGAACTGCCTTGCATATGCTGAAAGGCTTTCAATATACCTTCTCTGTCCTTCTGCATAAAGAGTATCAAAAGCAAGAGAAGATTTCCCTGAACCTGAAATTCCTGTGATAACAATTAATTTATTCCTTGGCAGGTCAAGATTTATATTTTTAAGATTATGTTCTCTTGCTCCTCTGATACTTATAAATTTAGGTTCCATCTGCAAATATTTATTTTACCTCATATGAGAATTTGAAGAAAGATATTTCCCTTCCCCCTTTTCCAAACCGGGTTTGGTAAGTGTAGATTTTTAAAGTAGTTACAAAATTTATTAGACTTCTCCTCTTTTTTATTTTATAAATTTTAATTATGCCGGTAAGAAAGCTTCCATTGATTGAAGGTAAAATTTATCACATTTTCACAAAAAGTATCGCAGGTTTTCAGATTTTCAGATGCA
>QNCF01000040.1 GCA_003644395.1 Candidatus Omnitrophota bacterium | reverse complement strand
TTGGTGGATTTGAAATACTATTTACAGCATTATCAACTGGAACAAACTGGACATATACTTCATGCCCTTCATAATTTAAATAGAATCTTCCTTCTGCCCACTCATTACCTGGCCCAAATGTCATACTCCCTGCAGGAATCATCTGCCAAGGTTCCCAGTGAATAACACTCCCTATTCTGTATGCTACTCTGTAAGCAATTCCATAAATCCCTGAACAGACACCGTTTACCTTTGGGTCTTCCGCTCTTACTATAATTTCAGGATAAGAAGCAATATCTCCTTTTATTCCAGGTGTTCTATCAACATACCATCCAGAAGGTGTTAAACTAAGCAGGTCTCTTCCACTCCTTCCAATAGGTATCATTCCATTGGGCTGGGCTGGATCAAATTTTATTGAAGCAATCACAGGGATAGTATTATCCACAGTAAATACTCCACTTTCTGCTGAAACATTGGAGGAAGTAGCGGTAACTCTTATTTTTGTATCACCATCTGGTATTGCAGTAGTATCCCAGTCATAAGAAAAAGCACCTTTGGGTAAAGTAGCAATATGTATCCATGAAGATGTTGAAAAATCATAATATTCAACTTCATATGTCTCATCTATTCTTTCTCCACCCACAATTGACCATGTAATTCTAACTGTTCCTCTACACTTATCTCCTCCAAGTGGATTTGTAATATTTATCCCTGTTATAGCATCTTGGTCTACAATTACAAGTGGAGCATTACTTTCTGAACCTGAGAGAGTCCCTTTTACTCTAAATCTATAGTATCCATCTCCTGGTAATGTGGTGGTATCTATTGAATAACTTGTTACAGTTGAATCAACTGTTGCAAGGTCTGTAAAAGGCCCTGCAATTCCAGGGTCTCCAGTGGGAGAATATCTGTACTGGATTGTGTATTGATCATCAGGCCATTTATCTGTTACACTCCAGATAATATTCTGGGTTCCTGACCATTCTGCACCATCTACTGGGGAAGTAACAGTAATTGTTGGTTTTTTATTATAGACCCCGAAGGAGTTAACGGTTATTAACTCACTATTATCGGAACTTCTCTTAATCCTTATGTATACCACAGGCTCATTCGTGATAATCGGCTCTAAACCACTAGTAGTATCCCAATGACATACATAAGTTCCATTTCCACCTGGATACTTCCCATTTATTTCATTTTCAAGAATTCCATCATTTTCAGCGATATTACAAGAATGCCAAGGCCCTGTAGAAGAAAATCCATATGAAATCCAATATTTTTCATTAACACTCTCATTAGTAACACTCCACTCAATTTTACGGCTTGTTTCTTCATAAAATATTTGAGTTCCAGTTGGTACCTCATCATCACTTTTAATGTTTCCTGACCAACTGGTAGCAAAAATCAATAATGGAAAAAGGAAGAAAAGAGGTAAGAAAATTTTCATCTTTCTCATTTTAAACTCCTTTTTTTATAGACTCCTTAATTTCAAAGTTGTGTTTATTTTACTTTTCAATCCCCACTATGTCAAATTTTTTTAAATCTTGCCTTTACACCTTTAAGATATTATAATCAATTGGAAAAAGGAGAGCAAAATGAGAAAATTATCAGAAAAAGATGTTAAGGTATTTCTAAAAGAAGAAGATTTACCATTCAAGACAACTGAAGAAGTGCCTCCTCTTGAAGAAATTATAGGGCAGGAACGAGCAGCCAGAGCATTGGAATTTGGTTTAAAAATTAAAAACGAGGGTTATAATATTTTCGTTTCAGGGCTCTCAGGAACTGGAAGAACAACATCTGTTGAGGCAGCGGTAAAGAAAATAGCAGAAACTCAACCCACTCCTGATGACTGGTGTTATGTATTTAATTTCCATGACCCTGATAAACCAAAAGCTTTGAGATTCCCGCCAGGAATGGGTTCTGTATTTAAGAAAGATATGGAGAAATTGATTAATGAGTTAAAAGTTGAAGTGCCAAAAGCTTTTGAAAGCAAAATATATGAAGAGCATAAGAGTGAAATAATGAAAGAATTCCAGAAATACAAAGAGGAACTTTTCAAAAAACTTGAAGAATCTGCAAAACTTGCCTCCTTCAACATTAAACACACTCCATCAGGAATTATTTTCATTCCCACAATTGAAGGGAAAGAATTAAAAGAAGAAGAAATGGAAAAACTCACAGATGAAGCAAAAGAAGAGATAAAGAAAAAGCAGGAACTACTCTATGAAGAACTTTCATCTGTTTTAAGAGAAATAAGGGAAAAAGAAAAAATTACAAAGGAAAAACTGGAACAACTTAAAAAAGACACTGCTCTGTTCACAATAAGACCAAGAATTGGAGAGTTAAAAGCAAAATATAAAGATTTTCCAGATGTGATAAAGTATCTGGAAGATGTGGAAAAAGATATGGTTGAAAATGTAGATGACTTTCAGGAAAAAAAGGAAATAGAAATCCTTCCAGGATTGAAACTTCCAACCAAGGAGAATACTTTTATAAAGTATAAAGTAAATGTTTTAATAGATAATTCAAAAACAAAAGGGGCTCCAGTGGTAAAAGAGACAAATCCCACATTTTACAACCTTTCAGGAAGGATTGAATATAAACCACAACTCGGAGCGATGGTAACTGACTTTACAATGTTAAAACCAGGTTCTTTCCATAAAGCAAATGGAGGATATATAATATTGCAGGCTCGTGATGTCCTTACAAATTATTTTGCATGGGATACGCTGAAAAGGACTATCAAGAATAAACAGATAACGATTGAAGATATAAATGAACAATTCCGTCTTATAAATACCCCTACCCTTAAACCAGAACCTATTCCTGCAAATTTCAAGGTAATATTAATAGGACATCCACTTCTTTACTATCTCCTTTATAATTACGAGGAAGATTTCAGAAAACTTTTTAAAGTAAGGGCTGATTTCAGCAATATGATGGACAGAGATAAGAAAGGAATTTCAAGTTATGCTTCATTTATAAGCAAAATATGCAGAGAGGAAAATCTAAAACATTTTGACAGAAGCGGTGTTGCAAAAGTTATAGAGTATGGCTCAAGACTTGTGGAAGATAAGGAGAAACTCACAACAAGATTTATAGACATCGCTGATTTGATAAGGGAATCAAATTACTGGGCAGAGGTTGACAATTCAAAATATGTTACAGAAAAGCATGTGAAAAAAGCACTGGAAGAAAAAATTTACCGTTCAAATATGATTGAGAAAAGAATTGAAGAGTTGATTAAAGAAGGCGTGATAATGGTTGATACCGATGGTGAAGTAAAAGGACAGGTAAATGGACTTTCTGTTATCACTCTTGGAGATTATTCTTTTGGAAAACCATCAAGAATTACAGCAAGAGTTTATGTGGGCAGAAGCGGTGTGATTAACATTGACAGGGAGATAAAACTGGCAGGGACTATACACAATAAGGGATTTTTAATTATCAAGGGTTATCTCGGTGAAAAATATGGGTCAAATTTCCCTCTCATCTTTTCTGCCAGTATATGTTTTGAACAATTATATGAAGAAATTGAAGGAGATAGTGCTTCTGCCGCTGAACTTTATGTCCTTCTTTCTGCTCTCTCAGGAGTTCCTATAAAACAGGGAATTGCAGTGACAGGTTCAGTAAATCAGAAAGGAGAAATACAGCCTGTTGGAGGGATAAATGAGAAAATTGAAGGATTTTATTATACATGTAAAGCTAAAGGATTAACTGGAAAACAGGGAGTTATAATACCTGAAAAAAATGTGAAACATCTTATTTTAAATGATGAGGTGACAGAGGCTGTAAAGAATGGAAAATTCCATATATGGGCAGT
The DNA here is from genome assembly GCA_003644395.1 of Candidatus Omnitrophota bacterium. Classification (GTDB taxonomy): domain Bacteria; phylum Ratteibacteria; class UBA8468; order B48-G9; family JAFGKM01; genus B48-G9. The sequence continues at coordinate 5,912 of QNCF01000040.1, read as the reverse complement.
AAATACAGTTGATGAGGGAATAGAGATTCTGACAGGTAAAAAAGCAGGAGAAAGGAGAGAAGATGGGACTTATCCTGAAGGGACAATCAATTATTTAGTTCTAAAAGGGCTTGAAGAATTAACACAGAAATATTTGAAATATCAGGAGAAGATAAGTGGAAAGAAGAAAAAATAATGGAAAGAAAGGAAAATATTTTTTATGCTATTGAGTTTGACGGTGAATATGGAGGAGATAAAATACAGAGGGCTATTGAAACTGCTGTAAAAGAAAAAGGAGACGATGAAAAAATAATAGTTGTTTCATCAGAAGGCCCTGATAATGGAAGGTGGATTCTTAAAAACTCAATAAAACTCCCTTCAAATACAACTCTTTTACTTAAAGACTGTTATATCTTTCTGAAGGATAATGCAAAAGATAATCTCATTACCAACCAGGACCACAAAAATGGAAATGAAAACATCAATATAATTGGAATAGGAAATCCAGTCCTTGATGGAAACGGTTCAAATCAGGGAAGAAAAGGAAGGTTTGACAGGCACAGTTATATGTTCGGGATATATTTTAACAAAGTTAAAAATATTTCAATAAAAAATATAAAAATAGGGCCAACAACAGCATACGGAATATCTATTGAAGATGTTGAGAATGCAGAAATATCGGATATTTATTTAAACCAGGATGGAAAACAGCCAAATCAGGATGGAGTAAATGTAAGCGGGCCTGCTAAAAATATTGTTATAAAAAACATTTATGGAAACAGTGGAGATGATTCAGTTGCAATAGGAGCACTGTTAAAGGTAAAAGATGAAGAAAATATATGGAGAACATTTTTCCATGAAGGAGAGGGAGGAGATATAGAAAATGTTACAATCCAGAATGTACGGACAAGAGTTCTTGAAAGCGGGAATAACATACGACTTTTATGTGGAGATGGAAGAAAATTGAGAAATGTGAGAATAAATGGGGTTTACTCTTTACCTGAAAGTAAAGCAGATTCCTTGATTGTATTTGGAAATGCGAAAAGATACACAAAGAAATTCCCCAAGTCAGAAGATTTTACCGATATCTATATCTCCTGTATCCATGCATTTAAAAAAAATAAAAAATCTCTCATATGGATTGATTCTCCCGTAGGAAATCTGCATTTTTCAGAAATTTCAATAAATTGGGAGTGGAAAGATGTATTTCTTATTGAGGAAGGTAATCATGTTGAAAATTTAAATATCACAAATCTTACAGTATTTGGAAAAGGGGAAAATGTTTTCAAAATAGATGGGACAGTTGAAAATTTTATTATTTCAGAAACAACAGTGGAAGGTTCAGAACATTTCTTTTCAGGGAATGGGAAAGTAAAGAATATTTTCTTTAAAGGTGTATTGATAAAAAATTTTTAACTTCCTTCATTTTTCAGAAGAAATATTAAACCCTCCAGTTCACATGCCATATCAACATTTGTTACAAAAACAGAAGGAGGTACTTTTAAAATAACAGGGGAAAAATTAAGAATTCCCTTTATCCCTGCAGAAACAAGTTCTTCAGCTACCTTCTGAGCCGAATCTGCAGGAGTGCATAAAATAGCAATTTTTATATTCTCCCTTTTCACAATTTCCTTTAAATTCCTCATATCTTCAACTTTAACCCCTTTAATCACCTTTCCAATTTTTTCCTTATCAATATCAAAAGCATATACAATTTTTCTGTTAAATTTAGAAAATCCTTCAAATTCAATCAAAGCCTCACCCAGCCTACCTGCTCCAACGAGTGCTATTTTCCATTCCTCTTTTACTCCAAGAATATCTTCCAGTTCCTTTATCAATCTATCAATCTTATAGCCCACTCCTCTCTTTCCAAATTTTCCAAAACAGGATAAATCCCTTCTGAACTGTGCAGAACTCACATTTAGAAGAGAAGCGAGTTTATCAGATGAGATAATTTCCACTTTTTCCTCTTTTAACTTCTTCAAATTTCTTAAAGAGAGGCTCAACCTTTTAATCGTTTCGGGGGAGAAATATTTCTTGGAACTGGAATTCTTTCTCTTTCTCATTTTTAAAATAATAATCTTTCCTGCTTATTCTGTCAATCTCATCCAGATACAATGGGAAGTTTTGCCGTTTTTTCTCTCAGGAAGGTTTTTAAAATTTACTCAATTTCTTTTCCAGTGCTTGACATACATAAATTAACATGTTTTACACCTTTAATTGCTCTCAATTTATCCCTCAATCTCTGTGCTTCTTTTGAATTCCCCCTGATGGCTATTATCTCAAGGCAGTTATCTTCATCCAAATGGATATGCTGGGTAGATATAATCAAACCAGGAAAATCGTGCTGAACATCTGTAACTTTATCAAGAACTCCCCTTTTATGATGGTTATAAATAAGGGTGATTGCACCGGCAATTTCTTTATTCTCCTCCCATTCTTTTTTAATTAAAAACTCTCTTATCAAATCCCCTATAGCTTTTGACCTTGTTGGATAATTTTTGCTTTTTCTGAATTTATCAAATTTCTCCACAAGTTCTTTTGGTAAAGAAACTCCAAATCTTATTATTTTATTCTTCATTTTTTATATTTTAACAGATTCTCGGGTATTGACCACCTGAAAGCATATCAATTACTATTTTAGAACCAATTTCAGTTTCAAGTAAAACTTTACCTTTCGGTTCCTCAACAATTTCTCCTATAATCTGAGCATTTTTACCATATTCGTTTTCTTTCATCTTCCTTAAAATTTTTTCTGAATCTTTATTTTTACATACGATTAAAACTTTACCTTCATTCGCAAGATATAAAGGGTCTATACCAAGTATTTCACAAATTGATTTTACTTCTTCTCTCACAGGGATTTTTCTTCTTTCAATCAATATACCGAAATTCTGTTCTTTAACTATCTCATTTAAAGTTGTTGCAATTCCTCCTCTTGTTGGGTCTCTCATAAATTTTATTTCCCCTTCCTTTATAATTTCAGATATTAATTTATTTAAAGGTGCACAATCACTTTCTATTTCTGTTTCAAAATTTAATCTTTTTGAAATTATTGAAATTTCATGGTCTCCTATTGTCCCACTTATAATTACTTTATCTCCCACTTCAATATATTCCTTCCCCAGTTTTAAATTTTTATCTTTTATTCCAATTCCTGATGTATTTATGAAAATTTTATCAGCCTTCCCTTTCTCCACCACCTTTGTATCACCTGTCACAATTTTAACACCTGTTGTTTCAGATACTTTTCTCATTGAATCTACAATCTTTTCAAGGTCTTCAAAATCAAATCCTTCTTCTATTATAAAACTGCATGAGATAAAAAGTGGCTTTGCACCACATACAGATAAATCATTTATTGTTCCACATACAGAAAGTTTCCCTATATCTCCACCAGGGAAAAATACTGGATCTACTGTGTAGGAATCTGTGGTAAAGCAGATGTCAAATTTTTCACTTAATGAAGGTAAACTTGCTGAATCATCAAGTTTTTCAATTATTTCATTATTAAAATTTTTCAAAAATAAATCCTCAATCAACTGATGCATCAATTTCCCGCCACTTCCATAAGCCAGAAGAATTTTTTTATTCTTCATATTTGTAATATGCCGCACATGCCCCTTCAGAAGAGACCATGCATGGCCCTACAGGGTTTTCTGGATTGCATACTTTTCTATATAATTTACAGTCTTTTGGTGTCTTTAAACCTTTTAAAATCTCACCGCATATGCAGTTTTCATTTTCTTTTGTCTCATTTACTTTAACATCAAATACTCTCTCCGCATCATATTCCCAAAATTTTTCCCTCAATTTCAATCCACTTAAAGGAATAATTCCCAATCCTCTCCATTTTGAATCATATACTTCAAAGACTTCCTCCATCACCATTTTTGCTTTCAGGTTCCCTTCTCTCTTCACACTCCTTCTGTATTCAATCTCCACACCTGGTTTCTCTTTTCTGCATATATTTCTCACTATCAAATAAATAGCATAAAGAATATCAAGAAGTTCAAAACCAGTTATAACGCACGGGATTCCATAATTTTCTGGTATAAACTCATAGGGCTCTGAACCTATTATTGTGCTTACATGTCCAGGGCATATAAAACCATTTATTTCCACTTTTCCTTTTAATAACGCTTCCATTGCAGGAGGAATTAATTTATGACCAGAAAAAATAAAGAAATTTTTTACATTTTCCTGGTAAGCATTCTTTAAAGTCATAGCAACTGCAGGGGAGGTTGTTTCAAAACCTATTGCCAGAAAGATTACCTTCTTATCTTTATTCTCTTTTGCAATATTTAAAGCATCCATTGGAGAGTAAACTATCTCAACATCCTTACCTGTGCTTTTTTCTTTTTCCAACGAGGAATAGGAACCGGGAACTTTGAACATATCACCAAAAGTTGCAATTTTTACATTTTCTATTTGAGAAAATGCTATCGCTTTATCAATATATGATTGAGGCGTAACACAGACAGGACATCCAGGGCCTGATAACAGTTTTATATTTTCTGGCAAAATCCTTCTTATACCGAATTTTCCAATAGCCATTGTATGAGTTCCACATACCTCCATTATCTTTATTTCAGAATTGTAATTTTTTACTTCACTGTAAATCTTTTCAACAATCTCTTTTGCCAGACCTGAATCTCTGTATTCATCAATATATTTCATCTTTAATCATTTTGAAAATTTCAATATTCTCTTTTGCCTGTTTTTCATCTATCTTCTGGATAGCAAAACCAGCATGGACAATTACATACTCACCAACTTTTAAATCATCAACAAGCTGGATATTCACTCTTTTCCTGATATTTCCCATTTCAACAATCGCCTCTTTACCTTCTATCTCTATAACCTTCATCGGTATTGCTAAACACATTTAAATCCTCCAATTATAACCTGTCCCACAGAAATTCCACCATCATTCGGTGGAATACTCTTATGTGTATAGTATATAAAACCTTCTTTTTGAAGGTCTCTGCATGTCTTTTCCAAAAGATGGATATTCTGGAAAACTCCTCCTGATAAAGCAACTTCATTCAGGCCTTTTTCATCCCTTATAATTTTACATACTTCAACGATAATTTTAGAAATCGTATTGTGGAACTTTGCAGAAATTTTCCCTATATCTTTCCCATTCTTTATATCATCAACAATCCCTCTTATCATCTTCTTCACACTTACAACATAAGGCTTTTTGCTTTTATAAATCTCAAATTTGTAAAAACCGTCAAAATTCTCATCTATTTTCATTTCAAGTTCAATTGCAGCCTGACCTTCATAACTTATAACATTTCTGATTCCACATATTGAAGATACAGCATCAAAAAGTCTTCCCATACTTGAAGTATAATGGACATTTATTTTCTTCTTCACCATATTTTCAAACATTTTCCATTTTTTTCTATCAATTTTTGATGTAAATTCTATATCAATATCCAGAAAATCCTCACCAAATGTATGAAAAAGATAAACTGCCCCCATCCTCCATACTTCTTTTATTGCCATCTCACCTCCAATAAGTGGGATATATTCTAAATGTGCTATCCTTTCAAAATTCTCATAATCACAGATTAAAAATTCTCCTCCCCATATTTTCCCATCAGTTCCATATCCTGTCCCGTCAAAAGCAACACCTATGATTTTTCTGTTTTCCAAAAGGTTATCAATCATGCAGGAAGATATATGGGCATGGTGGTGCTGGATTCCAATTTTTTTCCCATTTAAACTCTGAGCATATTTTGAAGAGAAGTAATCTGGATGGAGGTCATAACATATTATTTGACTTTCAAAATTAAATATATTTTTAAAGTGGTTTAAAGCCCTTTCCAGAAATTCCATGTTTTCATAATTTTCAAGGTCACCTATATGTTGACTGGTATAAATTTTATTTTCAAATCCAAAAGAAAAAGTGTTTTTCAAAT
>QNCF01000039.1 GCA_003644395.1 Candidatus Omnitrophota bacterium | reverse complement strand
TTCCTCCAATTTGCAAAAGCAAAGCAACTCTGCGAGATACTCAAACCTTTTCTATCAAAGGATGGAAAAATTACAGTTGATACAAGAACAAACAGCATAACTGTAAAAGATACACCTGAAAATATTGAAGAGATAAAAAATGTAATTTTGAAACTTGATAAAAACATCCCTGAAGTATCTATTGAGGCAATTCTTGTTGAATTGACAACAACTGGATTAAAGGATTTGGGGATAAAGTGGAATATGGAAGGGAGTTTTGTCGGTGGGGCAAAAGATGTGCCGTATCCATGGGTAAAGAAATTTGAAAGAGAAATAATAAATCCAAGAGGAGGAGGTGGAGCAGGAGGAACAGTCACTACAAATCCTCAATTTATCCTTGGAACAATTTCATTCCAGGCTTTAACAGCGCATTTAAGACTCCTTGAAGAGAAAGGAGAGGCAAATATACTTGCAAATCCAAGAATAACCACATTGAATGATACACCTGCTGAAATAAAAATTACAAAAAATATTGTGAGGGCTGTGAAGACAATCTATCATCCTGAAACAGGTGCTCCAATCTCCAAGGAGCCAATTTATGCTGAAGTTGGAGTTACTTTAAATGTTACTCCACATGTGAATGAGAAAGGATATATAACTCTTGAAGTTGAACCTGTAGTAAGTTCAGCAGAACCTTCCACTTTTTTCACAGAAGCAGTGGATACACATGAAAGAAGAGCAAAGACAACTGTAAGTGTTAAAGATGGAGAGACTGTTGTAATAGGTGGATTATTGAGAACAGATACAACAAAACATAAAAGTAAAACTCCTATCCTTGGTGATTTATTCCCATTCTTATTCAAACAACATTCCAAAAATATCACAAAAACAGACCTTGTAATTCTTCTGACACCACATGTAGTTAGAGAAGGGGAAATGAGCAGATTGAGTAAAAAAGAAAAGGAAAAGGTCAAGAAAGTTTATGGTGAAAATGAAAAATAAGAATGGATTTACCTTAACAGAAGTTATTATGGGAATAGTCTTATTTCTGATCTTCTGTGTCGGTATATTTTATTTTTTCTTCTATGGACAGAAAGAGATAGATTTTACAACCCATTCATATCAGGCTGAAGAAATTGCAACTCAAAAATTGGAAGAAATAAAGACTTCTCCCTACAGAGATATTAAAAATTCCTATGATACCATTACGATTGATGGAATAAGGTATAGAAGGAGAGTGAATGTGAGAGAAAGGGATGATATGAAGATGAAAGAGGTAAAAGTGGTGGTGAGGTGGACAGAAGGTGGAAAAAACCATAAAATAGAATTAAAAACAATAGTTGCTCCAAGATGAGAAAAAAAGGATTTACACTTATTGAATTGATGATTGGAGTGGTAATAGGGATAATAATTCTTTTGATGGTTGGAATGGTAAGTTCAATAAGCACAAAATTCTGGAAAAAGGGAGAAACAAAAAGCATGTTAAACTCTACACTTCTTCTTATTTCTTCATTTCTTGAAAAGAATATAAGAGAAGCAACCTCATGTGAAGTTTTTGATAATGGACGCGGAATTATTTTAAAGAAGGAGGTTTCTGAAGAAGGTGATGAATGGGAAAGGAAATTTTATCTGAGAGGAAATAACTTAATGTATGAAAATGAGGATGGAAAAGTAATAACACTTGTGAAAGGAGAAGTGAAGGGAATTGAATTTAAAAAATTTGAATTCAAATTCCCTGCAGAAGATTATCAGGGAGAGGAAGTCTCTGCCTGTGTGAGTATAGAGATTGAAATTGAAAAAAATGGGGAAACTCTTGGAATTAAAAAGATAGTTAATCTCAGAAATATGGGGGTAAGATGAAGAAGGGAGCAGTTTTACCCATGATAATAATTCTGGCTATTGGTGCAACCCTTCTTGGATTTTCCTTCCTTTATATTGCCAATGTCCAGAGAGTTACTCAATCTATAAAAATTAAAAAGACAAAAGTATTCTGGATTGCAGAGGCAGGCATTGAACACGGTAAGGCATTTTTACAGAAAAAACTTGAAGAGACAGGTCTTCCATGGCAGGGAACAGAACCATTTACTCCTTTCCCTGAACAGGATTTTGGAGGTGGAAAATATAAAGTGATTATAGACCCATATGATGATAATCCAGGAAAATCTGTTAAGAAATATAAGATTATATCTGAAGCAACTCTTGAAAATCAAAAGTATACAAAACAAATAGATGTTATTTTGAGAATTGAGAGTTTTGCAAAATTTGCCTATTTTACAGATAATGAATACAATCCGGAAATAAGAAGAAAAATATGGTTTATGAGTAAAGATGTGATCCATGGGCCATTACATTCAAATAGCAGAATAAATATATGCGGTAGTCCAACTTTTGAAGGGAAAGTCACAAGCACTGCTTCAAGTTTCAATTATTACCATGGTGGTCCTCCAAGAGATAATCCAAAGTTTCTGCAGGGATATGAACTTGGAGTTGATAGAATTGATATGAACAAGTATAAAAATCTGACAAGGATTAAAAATGCTGCCATCTCTTCAGGATTATATTTAAGAGGAAATTACACAATAATTTTAAATCCAAATGGAACATTAACTTACAAAAAGCGAAGATATAGCAGAACTGTAAGAATATCAGATATAAATGGAGTTGTTTATGTTGATGGGAATGTAACAGTCTATGGAACACTGGATGGAAGATTGACAATTGCAGCAGGTTCACAATATTCAATTTATATACGCAGTCATATAAAATATAAAACACATCCTTCAAATCCAAACTGTGATGATATGCTCGGACTTGTTGCAGGAAAATCAATAGTTGTTTCAAGATATGCACCACCAAACCTCAAAATCCATGCAACATTGATGGCTTTTGATAAATCATTTTATGTTGAAAACTGGCGGTATAGAAGGCCGAGTGGAAAGTTAACAGTATGGGGAGGAATAATACAGGCATACCGTGGGCCTGTCGGAACATTTTATCCATCGTCAGGAAGGATTGCTTCAGGTTATTACAAAGATTACCATTATGATAAGAGAGTTCTTGATAATCCTCCCCCCTATTTCCCAACAACTGGAAGGTATGAACTTGCAGAGTGGAAAGAAAGATTTAAGTAATATTCTTCTTCAGTTTTCCAATAACATCTGGATTTTCAATATATTCAGGAATTTTATTTTTAACAAAAAAATCATGCATATTTTTTATTGTTGATTCACCCATTTTTTCAATAGTCTCATATGTATATCTTCCGATATGTGGAAGGATTATAACATTTTTAAATTTTAAAAGAGGACTATTTATACCTATCGGTTCACCCTCAACAACATCTGCAGCAAATCCACCAACTTTTCCTGATTTTAAGGCAGAAAAAAGAGCATTTTCATCTATCATCTTTCCTTCAGCGGTATTTATTATAATCACACCATCTTTCATTTTTGAAAATGTATTCTCATTCAGAAAATGGTATGTTTTTTCTGTTAATGAGCAATGGAGAGTTATTATATCGCTTGTCCTTATCAACTCCTCAAAAGATACAGGCTCTGCACATCTTTTCCTTATTTCTTCTTCACTCAGATAATCGTCAAATCCAAGAACAATTGCATTAAATCCATTTTTTAAAATTTCAGCAACTCTGCTTCCAACATTACCCATCCCGATAATTCCAACCTTCTTTCCCTTCAATTCAAATCCAACAAGTTCAATCCTCCTTCCCCACCATCCTGTCTTTGTATACTTTTCTGCCTGTGTCAATTTCCTTATCAATAAAAGCATCAGGGCAACAGTATATTCTGCTATTGATTCTCTCTGTATTTCCAGTGGATATCTGCAGACACATATACCAAGTTCAGTCGCGGCCTTCATATCAATATTTGAATCCGCAATACCATGCCTTGAAATTATCTTCAATTTCTTTAAATTTTCAAGTATTTTCCTTGAATAAAAGGGAGAAAGTCCAGCAATTATACCATCAAAGTCTTTCAATTCATTTATTATCGTGAAATCTGAAACATCTTTCGGAAAGTTTATCCTTTTAACTTCTGAAAACTCTTTCAATCTTTCAATATGGTCTGGGAATTTTATTCCGAAACTTGTTGAATTGACTATTGCTATTTTCGGTTTCATTTTCTCTCCTTTTTATGAAGTAACTTCCTTTTCCGGTCTTCCCGAAACAAGCCATTCTGTATGATACTCTCTTATTTTACCATCTTCCGTTTTCTTCAATTCAGGATTTCCAGAACCATATATTTTGAAGTATCTGTGTGCACCAAAATAATCCCTCTGCAATGCATTTACCTGTGCAGAAAACATAACAGGACTTGTAAGCTGTAAAATGTAATCATATGAATTTGCCATTGCAAGTGCTGGAACTCCAACCTTATGTGCTATTTCAATAAATCTGGCAAGTTTCCATAAATTTGCCTTCAAAAATTCCGAAAATTTTTTATAGGAAAGTAAATTTGGTAATTCAGGATTCTCCTTATATGCCTGTGCAATTTCATCCAGAAATTGTGCCCTTATAATACAACCAGCTCTCCATACCTTTGCAATTTCACATAAGTTTAAATTGTAATTGTAATAATCAGAACCTGCTTTGAGAAGAGCAAAACCCTGTGCATAAGAGGCTATTTTAGAAATGTAAAGAGCATCATGTGCAATATCTATAATTTCTTCCCTTTTCCCTTCTATTTCCTCTTTTATCTCCAAAGGAAGTATTTTTGACATTTTCAATCTCAATTCTTTATCCTGTGACATTTCCCTTGAAAAAACAGCTGAAGCAATTGTTGGGACAGGAACAAGCAACTCCAGAGCAGTCTGTACTGTCCAGGTACCTGTCCCTTTCATTCTTGTAACATCTCCAGCAACATTCACAAGGTATTCATCCTCATTTTCCTTATCCTTTTCCCTCATAATATCTGCTGTTATTTCTATAAGATATGACCTCAATACATCTGTTTTCCCATTCCATTCTTCCATAATATCACCAATCTCTTCACAGCTCATATTAAATGCATTCCTGAAAAACCAGCACACTTCCCCTATCAATTCCATATCCCCATATTCAATCCCATTATGTGTCATCTTAACAAAATGTCCTGCTCCACTTGGACCTATATAAGTGACACAAGGGACCCCATCATATGCCTTTGCTGCAATATCTTTAAACATCTTCTCAACCAGATTATATGCTTCAATCTGACCTCCTGGCATAAGTGATGGCCCTTTTAAAGCCCCTTCCTCTCCACCTGAAACTCCTGTTCCAATAAATAAAATTCCTTTTTTACTCAGCTCTTCATTTCTTCTCATTGTATCTTTGAAATAGGAATTTCCTCCGTCAATTATCAGATCACCTTTATCAAGAAGTGGAGTGAGTTTTTCAATGAAATCATCAACAGGTTTACCGACCTTTACCATCATCATTATCTTCCTTGGCCTTTTCAGAACAGAAACAAATTCCTTCAGGTCATATGTTGGAATTATTTTTTTCCCTTTTGCAGGACCTTCAGCAAAATCCTTTGTTTTGCTGGCTGTCCTGTTATAAACTGCAACAGTATATCCCTTACTTTCAAAATTTAAAGATAGATTTTTTCCCATAACCTCCATTCCGATAATTCCAATGTCAGCCTTTTCCATTTTTTAACCCCCTTATTTTTGCTTTATTTTACATATTAATCCTTCCATGTCAATTATTGAATTTTGATAATTTATTGAATCCCCATGGTCTTGGATTGATCTCAAGAAATACAGGATAAATTTCCTTTCCAATTACTTCAAGAACAAAATCTATGCCCATCAGATTTAATTTTTCTTTCAACCTGGAATTGAAAGATTTATATAAATTTAAAATTTCCTCTTTTACCATTTCCAGATCATTTTCTTTTAAAGATAGTTTTTCAAAATTTTTCCCATTTTTAAAATAAAGGTTCTGAAAAACATCTCTGAAGGGTAGAATTTTCCCGCCTTTCTCAGGAGAAGTAATTGGTATCTGAGAACTATGAGCTATTTCAACAAATCCATAATCAATATCTATTTCATCGGTAAATTTCCACAAAAATATTCGGAAGACAGCCTGTTTAAATTCACCATTTTCATAAAAGAATACATTTCCTCTCTTTTCTTTTAAAATCACAGGCTGGCTCTGAAGAATATGTGATATACAGTCAACAATTAACTCTTTCTTTTTGAAAAAATCTTCTATTGTGAAATAATAAGTAAGTCTCCCTTCAGTTCCATAATTTGGCTGGATATAAAAATTTCTGATATTCCTTTCTGCAAGGAATTTTCCAACAATCTGTAAAATTTCTCTGAAATTTTTTTCTTTCAGAATTATACTTTCAGGAACTTTTATCCCTTTCTTTTTAAGTTTAGAAAGTGTGAAGAATTTATCATCTGCTTTAAATGAAGAAGAGAAGGGGTTTAACTGGAAAATTCCCTTTTCTTTCAAAAATGAAGAAATTCTTTTATGGAGAGAAATTTCTTCTTTTACAGGAAGATTTAAAACCATTGATTTTTCAAAGTCTGTAAGAGAAGATGTATTTATCTTTTCAACATCAAATTTTTTAATATCAATTTTCAATATCTCCCTTCCATCCCATTTAATGCCAAAAAATTCTATTTTTCTGTTCTTCCTTAAACTTTCAAGATAGAGGAAAAGGATGGTTTCTTTTATATATTCTTCATCTAAGGAAAAGATTATTCCGATTTTTTCCATTTAGAAAGTGAATATCAAATGTCAAGTAACTTTTCTATGGAAGTTTTATAAATTTTTGCTCTCTTTCCAAGATTTTTGAAAATTATAAAAACTCCTTCCCCTTTTCTTTCTGGAGGGAGCTGGTCATTGTGTGGTCTCCACAATCCTGCACCTGGATTTGCTTCAATCTTATAGATAATAAGAGAAGGGATTTCATTACCTTTTTCATCATATATCTTTCTCTTTTTATCCCCTTCAAATAACTTTACAAAAATCGCATTCCCTTTATCATCAACTCTTTTTATTTCATTTCCATTTTCATCATAAATTTTTACACTGGTTGGATATCCATTTTCATGGTATAAAGGCAGGATTTCTTCTTTTTCATAATCATATATGTATTTCAAATTATCATCCTCATCAACAAGAAAAACAGGCATGTAATCTCCCATTTCATACGGGATATCATCTATTCTGAAACCACTCAGATCTTCAAATATGCTTTCATATCTTATTTTTTCAGCAAATTCAGGATAAATTTTCAGATATTCTTCAAGAATTTCTCTCCAGTTTTCTCTAAGATATTTTCTCTGTGATTCCAGACTCTTGAAAACAGCTCTTGTAATCTGTTCTCTTAAATCTTTTCTGTATTTTGGATTTATTATCTCATCAGTATATTCAAAGAGCAATCCTCCCTGCCCAACATTTGCAATTCCTCTTGTACTTATAACTGTGATGTGGTGGGAAATTTCATATCCCTTATCTCCATATACCACAATCTGTCTGAAATAGGAATAAAGAGGTGTTTTTGGCTCCCTATCGAGTAAAACAGGTATCCCAATCCTTGCAAATCTTTCAACAAGTTTTTCAAGAAATTCCTTAGAATAAAGCTGTCTCACTCTTGATTCAATAACCTGCTGTATAACAACATTATCTGTCTTTGAAATTTCATAGACCTGTTCAGAAAGCTGTTCTATATTCTCATTGATATATTTACCTTTTTCTTTCACGGGAAGGATAAGTGCTTTCCTTCCTCCAGATTCCTTTTCAGGTTTTACAATCAGAATTGGATATTTTTTTGCAAGTTTCTTTATTTTCTTTTTTATATTGATTTTTGCCTTTTCCTTCAATCTCTGAGTATCTTCCATATACCAGTTTTCCTGTTCCGGTGCTTTCACTCCACTTCCCTTAAGCATCTCTGGTAATTTGCATTTAAGATAAGTTGCTGCTTCCCATATCAGTGGCTGGATTATTGGAATCTGGAAACTATCAATGTAAGGTCTCAAAGGATGTGTGAAATGGAAAAATATTCCATGGAGAACAAGTGGTTTTTTGAAAGTTCCAAAGACAAAATTCTCTTTGCTTTCTCCCAAAGAAGAATATTTCTCCTTCAATTTCCTGTAATCATCCTTCCCTGGATAAAACATACCTTCCTGAATTGTTAAAATTTTCTTTCCATTCTTTGATAATGGGATTGGGAATGCTGTTAAGAAAAGATTTATCTTTTCTTCTGCCAGTTTTGGCCCCTGCTGTAGAGCAACTGGAACAGTGGTATTACCATATGGATAAATTATTCCAACATTTGCTCTTTCATTGATATTCAGGTCAGAAGGTTCAATATTTTCAATTATTTCAGGATAACCAAATCCTTCATGTTTCAAAACAACAGCATCTCTCAATCTCACATAATGGTACCAGAAAATCTCCTCTTCATTATCCCCTCTTATTCCAATACCATTAATTTTTCTATCCCAATCACCAAGATAAAGGTCTTTATATTTTTCAGGGAAATCTTTAAGAGGAGTTGATGTGGTTATAAGGTATCGCAGATAAGTGTAAAGCCATCGGTGGTATTTCACTGCAAGTTCAAATTTCTCTTTTCTTTCAAGTTTTTCAAAAGCAGAAGAATGTTCTTTTGAAAAATGGTAAGGGAAACAATCAAAAATATGGCTGTTTAAAGTTATATCAAAAAATCTTGCTATTTCTGTATTGAGTTCTTCCTCAGATTCAAGATTTGAGGTTTTTTCTATTAAAAGAGAAATATCCAGAAGTTCAAGCCCACCGCATATTTCTTCATAAAATTTCCTATCTTTTTTCAATTCAGCAGAAGAGGCAAGTTTTATTGCAAAAGGAAGATAATTTTCCTCAGAGAATAATTTTTCACCAAACAATTCTTTTATCTCTCCAAGAAGAGATTTTCCTCCATAATGGACAATTTTCCTGTTCAGATTTTCAAGATATAAATGTGTGAGTTTGAGGAACTTTCCAAAAGTATATGGTTTTATTCTTTCCCTTCCATTTCCAAGAATTTTCTTGCTTTCTTTATATAAGGTATCCAGGTCAGGAGAAACTACCTTTACTTCTTTTCTGTAACCTTCCTCCTTTTCTTTCTGAAACATCAGTTTTCTGAATTCTCTCTTCCTTTCTTCCCATCTCTTTATTCTTACTGCTTTTTCCTCAACTGCTTTAAGGGAACCTGCCAGACCTGTGCTCAATTCTCTGTATTTAAATTCTTTTGGAGGATGGTAAAGTGGTCTTATGAAGTTTTCCATTATAAAATCAATTTCTGAATCCTTATAACTTTTATCGCCTGGAATTCCTGCTATTTTCCTTAATTTCCTTCCATACTCTTTTCTCAAATTGAGAATCTCTTCCTTTTCCATTTTTCCATTGAGAAGATACATACCTCCATATATAATCCATTTTCCAAAATCAAAATCTTTCAGTTTTATCCCTGTAGAGAGTGAGAAAAATGTATCTGTTATATATCTTTCTCTTAAACTCCATATATTCAGCTCTTTTGCCTGTTTTTCCTCAAGTAAAGATACATCAAATTTTCTCTTAAGAACCACATCTTCAATTATCTTTGAGAGGGTATCCTGACATCTTTTTTTATCTTCATTCATGAGTGCATCTAAAAATTCCCTGCTCAGATTCCTTTCAATTTCCATCTCCTCTCGCCATCCTTCAATAACCTCTTTTCCTATTCCAAGACATCCATAAACTGCCTTTTCTTCAAGAGCAAAAAGTTCCTTTACTTTCCTTCTGCATGTTGGATATCTGAAAGCAAAAGAAGGTCTCCTTGCACCTGATGTCCCATCAGCAAAAACAAGGCAACTGTTCGGCCTTCCAATCTTCATAAGATAAATCATCTTTGGGAGATTATCGATCAGATCAAGAAGTTCAGGGTCTGGTATTCCAAGATCAACAAAATCAACTCCCTG
>QNCF01000038.1 GCA_003644395.1 Candidatus Omnitrophota bacterium | reverse complement strand
GCAATTCCCATTTTAATCCTTTATGAAATCTCAATTTTATTTGCAAAAATTTTAAAATCTAAGTGAAAATTTTTCAGAAACTTAATTTTTATTATTTAAAAAAATTTTTTAATAAAAAAATCCGGAGCACTTTTTGGAATTTTCAATCCATAAAAGTTAACATAATATTTCTTATCCGACGTTATTTTTATAAGGAATTAATTTTCAAAATCTTGAAGAAAAATTATAATATGGAAATTTCAGGTGGGCTCAATTTTCTTTTTCACTTTTCCTTATTATCTCTATCATCTCTTTTACTGCCTGGTAAATTCCAACAAATATTGCTCTCCCTATGATGCTGTAACCTATATTTAATTCTTCAATTCCCTTTATTTTACAGATTGGAACTACATTTTTATAATCAAGTCCATGTCCTGCATTGACTCTCAATCCCTTGGATATTCCGTATTCTACTGCCTTTACAATTTTTTCTAACTCTTTATTCCTTTCTTCTTCTCCCTCTGCATCAGCATATCTTCCTGTATGTAACTCTATAAAATCAGTCCCTGTTTCCTTTGAAGCCTCAATCTGTTCAAAATCAGGGTCAATGAATAAACTTACTGCTATGTTATGATTTTTGAATAACTTAACAGCTTCAGATACTTTTTTGAAATTCTCCTTTACATTGAGTCCACCTTCAGTTGTCAATTCTTCCCTTCTTTCAGGAACAAATGTAACCTGGTGTGGTTTTGCTTTCAATGCTATTTCTATAATCTCATCTGAAAGAGCCATTTCAAGATTGAGTTTTGTCTTTATCACATCTTTAAGGAGGAATACATCCCTTTCCTGTATATGTCTTCTATCTTCTCTTAAATGGCATACAATTGAATCACAGCCAGCAAGTTCACATAAAACAGCACCGTATACAGGGTCAGGGAATTTCCCCCTTCTTGCCTGTCTCAATGTGGCAATATGGTCAACATTTACACCGAGTTTTATCATTTTCCCCTCCTTATAGCCCATACTTTTTCCGGTTCTATCTTTAAAATTACCATTTCTTTATTCTTTTCTATTTCAACAGGGAGAAGCTGTCTTTCATTTCTATTCTTCAATCTCACATAAGGTTTAAAGATATTCGGTTTTATTATACTACCTTTCCCTTCTTTAATAAAAAGAATATCCACAGTCTCTGGATAAACATAAAATTCTCCATTTTTATCATTGATGATTGAGACAGGGATATTTTTTGCCAAATGGATCGGCAGACTTTTTATTTTGAAGCCCTCTCCTTCTTTAAGGTTAATTACATAAAACCACAGGGAGACTCCAAGAAAAAGGGAAATCAATTTTAATTTCCAGTTATGAAGGATGATCTTTTTTAAACTCATAATATAATTTTACTTCCTGTGAAAACTTTTTTCTATTCTTTTCCTCAGTTCTTCAATTGAAATATCCTGGTATAAATTCCCTCCTTCAGCTATTGAAATTTTCCCTGTTTCCTCAGAAGTCACTATAACAATTGCATCTGTCTCCTCACTAAGTTTTATGGCAGAGATATGTCTTGTCCCCAAGAATCCTCTTTCTTTCACTTCTTCCACAGGTAAAATGCAACCAGCAGCAGAAATTCTGTTATGGCGTATTATCACTGCACCATCATGGAGGGGACTTCCAGGGTTGAAGATGCTTATGAGTAATTTTTTATCAATATTGCTGTCTATTTTAACCCCACTTTCTGTATAACTTCCAAGCGGTGTGGTTCTTTCCAGTACAATTGTGCTTCCTATTTTGTTCTCACAGAAGTATTTAACAGCCTCAATAAGCTGGTTGATCTGGAAAAGGTGTAAGGTTGAAAATGGAAGCAATTGTTCAGTCCCAAGTTTTCTCAATACATTCCTCAATTCAGGTTGGAATATTATAACAAGAGCTATCATTCCAAGAGCAAATACTTTCTCCAATACCCAGTGTAAAGTGGTGAGATGGAAAAACTGGGCAAAGAAGGTTATTATGAAAAGTATCAAAATCCCTTTGAGAAGCTGGAATCCTTTTGTTTGTAATAAAAAGATGATCAGGTAATAGATTATGCAGGAGATTATGATGATATCCACAATATCTGAAAATGTAATCTGGTGGATTATTCTCATTTCAGGAAAATTTTTAAATTTTTTATAAGGTATCTGTTTTCTTCCCTCTTACCAATTGTTATTCTGAAAAATTTATCTCCCAGTCCAAATGGTTTCACTCCTCTTATTATTATTCCATTTTTTTCAAGTTTCTTTATAATAGGGGTGGCTTTTGTTTTCAACCTGCATAATATAAAATTTGTTTGAGTTGGATAACACTGGATTCCGAGTTTTCCAAGTTGGTTGAAAAGGTATTTTTTCTCTCTTGAGTTATTAATAAATGAGAATTTAACATGTTCCTGGTCTTGTAAGGCTGCAAGTGCTGCTTCCTGGGCAAGAGTTGTTGTATTGAATGGAGGTCTTATTTTTTCCAGAACTTCAATAATCTCTTTTCTTGCAATTCCATACCCTATCCTCAATCCTGCAAGTCCATATATTTTTGAGAATGTTCTGGTAACCATCAGGTTTTTCTTTTTAATGTAAGGAAAACAGCTTCCAAAATCTTCTTCTTCAACATATTCAAAGTATGCTTCATCTGATAGAACAAGGATATCTTCAGGTATCTCTTTCAGGAATTTTTCAAGTTGATATTTGTTTATATATGTCCCTGTTGGATTATTTGGATTGCATAATATTATTATCTTTGTCCTCGGTGTTATAAATTTTTTCATTTTTTCAAGATTATATGAAAAATCCTCATCCAAAGGGACCTCCACTGGATTTACCATATTTTCATATGATAGTATCCTGTATATTAAAAAAGATGGATATGGAAGGATAATTTCATCACCTGGATTTGTAAATGCTCTTATAAACATTGAAATAACCTCGCTTGAACCATTTCCCAGGATTATATTTTCTGGAAAAACATTTAAGTGTTCTGAAAGGGCTTTTTTTAGGTAAAATCCAGAACTGTCAGGGTATCTGAAAATTTCCTTTGCCTTTTCCTTTATCACCTTTACAGCTTTTTTTGAGGCTCCGAGAGGATTTTCATTTGAAGCAAGTTTTATTATTTTCTTTAATTTCAATTCCCTTTTTAATTCCTCTATTGGTTTACCGGGGACATAAGGAGTTATATTTTTGAGACTTTCCTTTACAAGTTTTTCAATCTTTTTCCCCATAATCCATCCTTATCGCTTCCTTCACTTCATCGAGTGTTTTCTTTGCCATCTGTCTTGCCTTTTTACTTCCCTCTGTAAGAATTTCCCAGAGATCCTTTCTATTATTTTCAATTTCTTTTCTTTTTTTATAAAATGGCTGGAGAAATTCAACCAGTTTTTCCGCAACAATCTTTTTACAATCGGTGCATCCTATCTTTGCATTTAAACAGGAATTTTTAATCTCATCAGCAGATTGAGTATTAAAGATCTGCTGATAAACAAAAACAGGGCATGTATCCGGATGTCCAGGGTCTTTTCTGTATATTCTCTTTGGGTCAGTAAACATATTTTTTATTTTATTCCTTATACTATCAGGTTCTTCCCCAATAAATATACAGTTATTGTAAGACTTGCTCATCTTCCTTCCATCTATTCCGGGGATTTTTGGGGTTTCAGTAAGTAAAGGTTCAGGTATGGGGAATATATTTCTGTAAAGATAATTAAACCTTCTTGCTATTTCCCTTGTCAACTCAAGATGAGGTAGCTGATCAACTCCAATTGGAACATAATTTGCTTTATAGATTAAAATATCTGCTGCCTGAAGCACAGGATAACCGAGAAATCCATATGTATTTAATTCTTTTTCCTTCAATTCCTTAATCTGCTCCTTATAAACAGGGTTTCTTTCAAGCCATGGAATTGGAACAAACATTGAAAAAATGAGATGCAATTCAACATGTTCCGGGACAAGAGACTGGATAAAAATTGTTGATTTTTCAGGATCAAGACCTGAGACAAGAAGGTCAATTGCAATTTCTTCCACATTTTTTCTTATATTTTCAGGACAGCGGTATTCTGTACTTAAAGCATGCCAGTCAGCAATCATATAGAAGCAATTATTCCCTTCATCCTGGAGTTTTTTCCAGTTTTTCAAAGCGCCAAAAAGATGTCCTATATGTAAAGGTCCTGTCGGCCTCATACCACTGAGAACAATTTTTTTCTCTTCCATACTTCTTAAGTTCTTAACTTCTTAAGTTCTAAACTTCTGAAGTAATCTCCAAGAATTTTTTTATGGTCAAAAGCAATATTTTCAGGAAGATTTTCTTTATTAAAGATTCCTATATCTTTAGCATCATCAGATGCTTTTGGAGTCCCTTCACCTTTTGCTATAAAAACAGTTGATATTGTATGCAGTCTCGGGTCTCTATCCGGTCTTGAATAAACACGGAATTGTTTTAATTCTTTTATATCAAGACCTGTTTCTTCTTTTGCCTCTCTGATAGCTGCTTCTTCAACACTTTCACCATAATCAACAAATCCTCCAGGTAATGCCCATCCAAATGGTGGATTTTTTCTTTTAATCAGTATTATCCCACCTTCAACTTCAATAATTATATCAACCGTTGGGATTGGATTGCGGTATGTCTTTTTTGCAAGTTCTGAAAGGTATTTCTCAATTACTGAGGAAAAAATTCCGTATATTTTATGTTCATAAAGAACAAATACTATTTCTTTTAAAGATGTTGGACGGGTTAGATGTCTGCATATTTCTTTTATCATTATTTCAGCTGCCTGCTCAGGTGGGAATTTTCCTGTTCCGCATCCAAGTGCAGGAAATGCGATTGATGAAATTTTCAATTCTTCTGCTCTTGTAAGTGCATTCTTTGTGGCATTTTTTATTTTTTCCCCATCTGTTTTGAAATCCATCCCCATAGTGGCTGCATGGATAACATATTTGGATGGTAAATTTCCTGCTGAAGTTATTACTGCTTCTCCAATTTCAATTGGGCCTTTTTCTTTTGCTTCTTCTTCAATAATTTTCCCTCCTTTATTTTTTATAACTTTTGCAAGTCCTCCTCCCATCTGTAGTTCATTATTTGCAGGATTTACAATTGCATCAACATTTTCTTCTGTAATATCTCCTTTTTTCACAATTATTTTAAAACCCCCGATATAAAAAACTTCCTTTTCCATCACTCTGTTTTTAAAATTTTAATCCATACATTCCTTATTCTTGGACCATCAAATTCGCAGAGAAAAATCCCCTGCCATGTTCCAAGTTTCAATCTCCCATTTTCAATAAATACATATAAAGAGTGTCCAACAATGCTTGACTTTATATGAGCATCTGCATTTCCTTCCATATGAGAATAATTTCCATCTTCAGGGACAAGTTCATCCAGTTTATCAATTATATCTTTTTTCACCGAAGGGTCTGCATTTTCATTTATTGTCAGACCACATGTTGTGTGTGGAACATAGAGAAAGCATATTCCGTTTTTCACATTTGATTTCCTCACAATATCTTCAATCTGAGAAGTAATCTCAACAAATTCTTTCCTTCTTCCTGTCTTTACATTTATTATTTCCATTTTATTCCTCTTTATAAAAAGCAAGATATGCAAGGTATGTTGAATAAATATCGGCTTTACTTGTAACTTCATAAGGTGCATGCATTGATAAAACACCTGTTCCACAGTCAACTGTATCTATATTATATCTTGCAAAATAAGTTGCAACTGTCCCTCCCCCACCCTGCTCCACTTTTCCTATTTCTCCAGGTTGCCATATTACATTATTCTTATCAAAAATTCTCCTTATATAGGAAAGATATTCAGCGGTTGGTTCTATACTTCCAATTTTTCCTCTTCCTCCTGTTATTTTTGTGAGAATAACCCCGCATCCAAGCCTTGCTGCATTTCTGGGATCATGGACTTCTTTGAAATTTGGGTCAAATAGAGAATCAACATCTGCAGAGATTGCTTTTGAATTTTCAAATACTTCTTTCAATTCTGAAACTTTTCCACCTGTCTTTTCAATAAATTCTTCCATAAAATAGGTGAAAAATGAAGACTGTGCAGAAGTTGCTCCTTTACTTCCAATTTCCTCCTGGTCAACAAGTATGCAGAAAATACTTTTTTTCGGTGAGGTGGTTTTGAGAAGGGCCTGGAAACTTGTATAAGAACATACCCTATCATCCTGTCCATATGCAAGAACCATGCTTTTATCAAATCCAAGATCCAGTGCTTTACCTGCAGGAACTATCTGGAATTCCCCACTTATAAAATCTTCTTCTTCAATACCATAATTTTCTTTAAGTATTTTAAGAACATTCCTTTTCACTTTTTCTTTCTCATCCTTTTTCTCAGTATCCATTATGCTACCTGATAGGATATTTAAATTTTCTCCAGGGAATCCTTCCTCTATGGTCTTTTTAATCTGGTCTTTTGCAAGATGTGGAAGTAAGTCTGTTATTGTAAAAACAGGGTCTCCTTCTTTATCACCAATTTCTATTTCCACTTTTTTCCCATCTTTTAAAACGACAAATCCATAAAAAGCAAGAGGGATTGTTAGCCACTGGTATTTTTTTATCCCTCCATAATAGTATGTCTTTAAGAAACATAACCCTTCATCTTCATACAGTGGATTTGTTTTAAGGTCTATTCTTGGAGAATCAATATGAGCAACAATGAATTTGCAACCTTCAAGAGGGGATTTCTCTCCACATATTCCAAAAATACCTTCTTTCCCGCGGTTTATTTTATAAAATTTATCTCCAGGTGAGATTTTTTCATAATTCTTTATATCTTTAAATCCATTTTCTTCAGCCAGTTTTATACACGATGATAGGAATTTTCTTTCTGTTTTATTTATTGAAATAAAATTTTTATAATTTTCACAGAATTTAAAACAATTCTCTTTTTCCCTTTCATCCCATATTTCCCAGCAGTTTTTCCTTTCCATTTTATCTCCTCCATATTAATGAAAAGATAATTGTTAAAATCAGACTTATTATTATACATGTTGCCAGTGGGAAGTAAAATGCGAAATTCTCCCTTTTTATAACTATATCGCCGGGTAATTTCCCAAAAGGTATCTTTATCCCTTTATATAAAAGGAAACCAGCAATTAAAAATAATACTCCAAAAGTAAGCAGAATTTTCCCTATTACCTTATCCATATTTCTGTATTTTACATACAAACTCAAATATGGTCAATAAACTGGATTTATTTTGTTAAGAAGATAAATCTCAAAATAAAGGCAATTGCAATGATGGAAATTGGCCAGTTTAATTCCTTATACCTTCCTGTAAATAATTTGAGAATAAAGTAGGAGATAAATCCAAATGCCATCCCTTCACCGATGTTATATGTCAAAGGTATACCAACAAGTGCCAGAAAAGCAGGGATACTTTCGGTTGGGTCATCCCATTTTATCCTTTTGATAGTGGATATTATCAAACTTCCAACTATAATCAAAGCAGGTGCTGTTACAGGGTATAAGGTTACTCCCTCCTTTATCTGGATACCTGTACCAACCATTTTTACAAATGGATAGAAGAATAAAGAAAGTAAGAAAAGAAAGGCAGTAACAACAGAAGCAAATCCAGTTTTCCCACCAGCAGAGACACCTGCAGCGCTTTCTATATAACTTGTAACAGTGCTTGTTCCAAGCAGTGCCCCAACTGTTGTTCCAACTGCATCAGAAAAAAGGACTCTATTTGCTCTTGGCAATTTACCATCTTTAATAAATCCTGCTGACTGCCCTATTCCTATTACTGTTCCGACAGTATCAAATATATCCATAAATAGAAATACAAATATTACTGTGAAAAGTCCCTCCTTTAATGCTCCTATTATATCAAGTTTCAGAAATGTCGGTGATAAAGAAGGGATTTTGCCGACAATTCCCTGATATTTTACAACTCCCATGAAAATTCCGATAATTGCTGTTATTATCATTCCAATAAGTATCCCTCCTTTTATTCTTTTTGCAATAAAAAGTCCTATTATGAAAAGTCCTATTATTGAAAGGATAACTTCCTTACGGTGGAAATTCCCGATTGTTAAAGCTGCTCCTCCTTTCTGGATAATTCCTGACTGTAAAAGTCCTATAAAAGAAATAAAAAGTCCAATACCACCAGCAATTCCACACTGCAGAGATTCAGGGATTGCATTTATCAATTTTTCCCTTACTCTCCATATTGAAAGGATTAAAAATACAATTCCTGATATGAAAACTGCTCCAAGGACTTTTTGCCATGCTATTCCCATTCCGAGAATCACTGTAAAGACAAAATAGAAATTTTCTCCCATACCTGGAGCAAGTGCAATTGGGTAATTTGCATATATTCCCATAATGAAAGTCGCAATTGCAGAGGCAAGGCATGTGGCAACCATAACTGCACCGAAATCCATCCCTCCATGAGATAAAATTGCAGGCTGGACAAATATTATATATGCCATTGCCATAAAAGTTGTTATTCCTGCAGATATTTCAGTTTTTAAATCTGTTCCAGCTTCTTTAAATTTAAAAAACCTTTCAATCATCATTCCCTCCCTTTAAAATTCAATCCCTTTTCTTGCTTTAATCTCAGGAAATGGATGTTTAATCAATCTCATCTCAGTTACAAGGTCTGCATTCTTTTCAATATTTTCTGTCATCCCTCTTCCTGTTATAATCAATTCAACTCTTTCTGGTTTGCTTTTCATCAATTTTATAATCTCTTCTTCAGGAAGGAATTTATCTCTTATTGCGATGAGTATTTCATCAAGTATAACAACATCAAATTTTTCTGATTGCACATTCTTACACACATATTTCCACTCTTTCATAAGCTTTTTTTTAAAAGACAGGAATTCTCCCTTTGAAAGGTGTCTGGATGACTGGTATGATGGAAGGATGGAATGGATTTCAATATTTTTATCTCTTTTAAGTACCTTCAATTCTCCAGATATTGGTTTTTTGAAAAACTGGAAAAAACACACCTTCAATCCATTTCCAGCAGCCCTTATTGCAAGTCCACATGCAGCTGTTGTTTTCCCCTTCCCTTCTCCTGTATATACCTGGACTATGCCTTTTTCCAGTTTCACTCTTTCAATATTTTATTACCTGTCCGGTCTCAGCAGATTTATAAATTCCTTCAATAATCTTTATAACAGATATTATTTCTCTTTCTTTTGTTATTGGTTCCTTATCCTCTCTTATACATTCAATAAAATGCTTTATCTCTTCCTCATAAGAGAAGTTTGGAGAAGTCTTCGGTAAAGAAGGGGTAATATCGGTAAGAGTTCCATTTATCTCAGAATATATTCTTAAAGGATTCTGGGGATTCAGTGGGTCTGGAATTTCTGCTCCTGCTTTGGTTCCCATGATTATTGTTTTAATTCCTGGCTGGCAGTTTCCAGCCCAGCTTGCTTCT
This sequence comes from Candidatus Omnitrophota bacterium, assembly GCA_003644395.1. Classification (GTDB taxonomy): domain Bacteria; phylum Ratteibacteria; class UBA8468; order B48-G9; family JAFGKM01; genus B48-G9. The sequence continues at coordinate 576 of QNCF01000038.1, read as the reverse complement.
ACAAAAAGAGTTGCTCCATTTGACAGTTTTACATAACCGCATGCAAAGTCTTCCACATCAAATATCCCTGTTTTTTTATCTCCAATTCTTGATTCAATGGGAGGCCATCCACCATCAGTCGCTTTATCTTTAAATTTATCATAATATGCTCCAACAACCAATTCTGGCATTGGCCCACCCATAAGATAGATTGCAAGGTCAACTATATGGACTCCAATGTCAAACATCGGTCCTCCACCAGCAAGTTTTTTTGTTGTAAACCATGAACCAAGTCCTGGTATTCCCCTTCTTCTCAGATAACTTGTTTTAACATAATATATTTCTCCAAATTCCCCATTTTCTATAAGTTTTTTAAGGAATTTAATTTCCGGCAAAAACCTTTTGTTAAAAGCAACCATAAATTTTTTCCCTGTTTTTTTAACAGTCCTGAATATTTCTTCTGCCTCCTGTAAATTTAAACAGGCAGGTTTTTCACACATGACATTTTTACCAGCATTTAAAGCACAGATCGTCTGTTCAGCATGGAAAGAGTTGGGAGAGCATATACTTACTATGTCAATATCTTCAGAAAGAAGG
>QNCF01000037.1 GCA_003644395.1 Candidatus Omnitrophota bacterium | reverse complement strand
TTTCAGGTGTCCATTCCCAGTAAGAAAAGAGATTAAAACAGAATATCAAAAAGAATAAAACATAAAACCTTTTAACCATTTCCTCTTTATTATCCAAAAACAATCCCTATCTGTCAACTTTTTAACTTATTTAAGAAAGTTCCAGATAATTTGGGCCCTTTTTTACCTCAACTTTTACAGGGACTTTCAATTTAATAGCATTTTCCATCAACTTTTTTACATTCTCCCTTATTTCTTCCTCTTCCTCAGGGTATACATCAAAAAGTAATTCATCGTGTATTTGAAGGACAAGTTTACTTTTCAATTTTCTTTTCCTGAAATATTCATAAATATTATTCATTGCAACTTTTATCATGTCTGCTGCTGAACCCTGAACAGGCATATTTATGGCTACTCTTTTTCCAAATTCTCTCTGGTTTTTATCTTCACTTTTCAGTTCAGGTATATACCTTCTTCTCCCAAGAATTGTTGAAACATACCCGTTTTTTTCTGCCTCTTTTATTATTTTTTCAATATATTTCTTCACCCCTTTGAATTTTTCAAAATAACTATTTATGAAAACTTTTGCCTCCTCAGGTGTAATGTTCAGTTCTTTTGAAAGACCATAGGGACTCATACCGTAAATTATTCCAAAATTTATTGTCTTTGCTATTCTTCTTTTTTCTTTATCAGTATATCCTGAGGAAAATAGAGAATCTGGTGGGAAGATTATCTGTGCAGTTTCAGTGTGGATATCTTTATCATTGAAAAATGCTTCCATTAATTTCTCATCCTCTGATAAATGGGCAAGTATCCTTAAATCAATCTGGCTGTAATCAAAAGAATAAAAAATGTTATTATCTGATGGGCAGAATGCTTTTCTTATCATGCTCCCTTTTTCTGTCCTTATGGGGATATTCTGAAGGTTTGGATTGCTACAGCTGAGCCTTCCAGTTGCTGTGATAATCTGGTTAAAAGTCGGGTGTATTTTTCCTGTTTCTTTATTTACATAAGAGAGCAATCCGTCAACATATGTTGATTTGAGTTTGTGCAATTCTCTATACTGGAGAATTAATTTAGGCAAAGGATGCAATTTTGATAATTCTTCAAGAACAGAGTTTTCAGTTGAAAAACCTGTTTTTGTCTTTTTAACAGGTGGCAATTTCATCTTTTCAAATAATATCTTTGATAGTTGCTGGTGGGAATTTATATTGAAAACTTCCCCTGCTTCTTTATAAATTTTGTCTTCAAGTATTTTAATCTCTCCGGATAATTGTCTGCTCAGATTTTTTAAATACTCCACATCCACTCTTATCCCGTTAATTTCCATCCATGCAAGAACTTCAGTAAGTGGCATCTCCACTTTGTAAAACAGGTATTCCTGGTTATTTTCCTTCAAAATTCTCCTGTACTCTTCCACCATACTGAAAATATCTTTTTTGAAAATATTGTGACCTGTTACATACCTTGCTATTGCAATATCAAAAAGATTCCCTTTTAATTCAACATTTTTCATTTTAAGCTGGACAATCTTTTCCTTTAAGTTAAATCCATATTTTTCAATCTTCTCATCTGCAAGGATATTCTGGAATTTATCAATATTCTCTTTTATCTCCTCAAATTTATAAGTCTCTCCATTTGAAAATGCAATTAAATCCTCGTTGATTGTGAGGTTTTTTGTCTCAGGAAATATTTCATAAAGGTAATTCTGGAGTCTTCGGAATTCAAGGTTTGTGAATATTTCCATCAATCTCTCAAGGTCAATTTTTTTAATTTCAAGTTCACTTATTTCAAAATCAAATGGTAAATTTTTGTCCAGACATGCCAATTTTTTGCTCAAAAATGCTTTATCTTTTTCTTTTAAAAGTTTCTCTCTCAATTTTGATGGGCTTACTTTCTCAATATTTTCAAATATTTTTTCCAAATTATCGAATTTTTTGAGAAGTTTAACTGCGGTCTTTTCTCCAATTCCACTTATCCCTGGAACATTATCAGAAACATCGCCTGAAAGTGCTATTATATCAACCATCTTTTCAGGTTCAAGTCCATCATATTTTTCCTTAAACCACTTGACATTTCTTATTTCATAATCTGCAGGGTTTATTATCTCAATATTTTCAGAGAGCAGTTGAGAGAAATCTTTATCAGAGGTAATTATATAGACTTTATGCCCTTTACTGCTCAATTTTGTTGCAAGAGTTGCTATTACATCATCTGCTTCATAACCTCTCATTTCAATTATTTTTATTCCAAGTGATTCTATTATCTGGCGGACAATATGGAGTTGACTTGATAAATCATCAGGCATTGGTTTTCTTGTAATCTTGTATTCTGGAAATTCCTTATGTCGGAAAGTTGGCCCTTTTGTATCAAAAGCTATTCCCATATATTTTGGTCTTCTGTCCTTTATTATCTTTAAAAGAACATTTGTAAACCCATAAATCGCATTTGTTGGTTGTCCTGTTGAGGTGGCAAGATGAGGGATTGCATAAAAACTTCTATAAAGAATAGTGCCTCCATCCAGAAGATAAATATCTGCCATTTTTATTTCTTCTTTTTGAGGACATAAAGTTCCATCTCCACATCAAGTAAGAATGGTTTTTCTCTATTTCTTTTCTGGTTGTAATAAGAAATATAAATTTTATTTTTTGATTCTTCAATATTTTTGAGAATTTCATATATCTTTTTCAGTTCAATCTCTGTAAATAAAACCTTTACTTTCTGCAGAACGAAATCTTCCCTTTTTATTTCAGGATAAATTTTTATCTCTTTCATATTTGGTTTTAAAGAGTATTTATCAGCAATTTCACTGATAAAAGAGATGAGGGAGAAATTTTCTTTCTGGTATCCCTGAAGAAACTGGTTTTTCTTTGAACTCAAATCTTTATATTCTTTACAGAGGGAGAGAAGCTGGTCATATTCATCATATTTTTTCATTATAAGTTTTCTTGTTGAAATGAGTTTTTTTCTTCCTGGAATATAAACAAACTGGATGAGAAATACCGCAATAAACACCATAAAAAGGATAAAAACTTTTCTATATTTATCTTCCATAGTAATTCCCTGTAAAGTTAAAACTTATCTTTTTATCCTGCTGGAAAGAAATATTGCTTACCCTTATATCTGAAAATAGTTCTGATTTTTCAAAGTTTTCTTTAAATTTCTTCAATTCTTTAAGGTCATTAACTTTGGCAGAAACAAATACTCTATTTTCTGTGAGTGTGAATTGCATTACTTCAATCTTTATATCTTCAGGGACTGTCCTTATAAAATCTGCCATTGTTTTTAAAACATTTACATTTGTAATTTCAAAAGGTAAACTTGAGATTTCTTTTATTTTCTCTTTTATCTGTGAAATAGGGCTTATAATTTTCTTCACATCAGGACATGTCTGTTTGAAAACATTTATTATCTTTTCATTAATTTTTGCAAGTTCCTTCCTTTCTTTTGATAGTTTAATGTACGGGAATGTTGTAAAGAGAATGAATAAAAGAGAAAATAATGGCAATGCAATGAATGAAGGAGAAAATCTTTCTTTTTCTGTCAATATAAGAAATTTTATTTTCTGGGATATATAGGGTTTCAACTGCTTTATGTAAATGATGGAAAAATTCTCTGCAGGAAAATTTTGTGGAAGTTGGATTTTTTCTCCATTTATACCGAGAATATTAAAAATTTTTTCCTCTCCTGTCCAGAACAATGGGTAGTCCTTTGAATTTATAATTGGAATAATACCTTCAAGTTCTTTCTCATTATCAAAGAATAAAGAGTATGAACTGGAAAGTCTGCTTTCCTCCACCACATCGAGCAGAACATAATCTTTATCCAAGAAAAGCAGGAGATAATTTTCTTGTTTTATGTAATTTTTGAAAAAATTGAAGAGAAGGAAAGTATCGGTATCAAAGGAGAGTTTAAAATTGTATTTTTCACTTAAATTTTTCCAGAAATCATAAAATTCTTTCCTTACTGCAATGAGAAATATGGAACATCCGTTTTTATCCTTTTTGATAAAATCCCAGGAAAAAACAAATTTTCCAACCTCATCAGGCAGTGAATCTTCAATTTCTCCAGGAAGAACCATTTCTATTTTTTTTCTATCACTGAAGGGGAATGATAATTTGCGGAAGAAAAATCTTGGTTTGGAGAGGATCAAAATAATTTCCTTAACCTTTTTGCTTTTAATAAAATCTTCAATTTTATCTTCTCCAATCTCTCCTGTTTCTCCTTTTTTTGAAATAAAAATGTAAGAATTTTTCTTAAGATATAAAAATAGCCTATTCATAGAAAACCCTTATCAAATTTACCTTTTTCTTCGCATAATCTTTTTTGAAATATGCCTTTACCCTCTTTCTAATTCCAGACTCTGTTATTCCTTCTGAAATTACACAGAAATAATTGCTCATATAAGTGATTAAACTTCTGTTGTTTAAATATACATTTCTGTTTATCCTGTAAAGCACACCTCCTGAAAGAGGTCTTTTCTTTCTGATATTTATTATCTGTGCAACCTCATTTTCATTAAATCCCATCGCTTTCAAAATAAATGGTGAAGCTGTGTTAATATTTATTTTACCATTGGAATATAAAGTCACAAAATTGAGAAGTCCAGGAGTTTCCTCATCTCCTTTTAAAATCTGTGGTGTAAACCCTTTTATAAAGTAAAGTTCATCCAGTGTAAACAGTGGTCTGTTTGGTGAGTGGTATGGTGGTGAGAGTGTATGGTAATAAAGAGTTTCAGCCCCAAAAACTCTTTCTATTTCATCCTCATCCATCCAGTCAAGAAGGCAATCCACAAGGTTATCGGAAATTCCAAGCTGGGTGAATAAGTTTTTGAGCAATTTCAGCAACTTCGGATTAACCCAGCCCCTTTTCCCCATTATTCCGTTTAAATAGATCTTCCCATCCTCATCCTCTATTTTTATGCTTATTCTGTTTCCATTTATAATAAAATCTTTTCCCTCCCTCCATTCATCTTTTAATAAATAACTTTTCTGAATAATTCTTTTCCCGATATATATCCCTGTTTCTGCAAGATATTCAGCCTGGATTTCCTCCATTGTTTTTTTCAAATTTTCTATCTGGATTGATGAAAAATTATGGAAATTTAAAACAATAGAAGTTATAAGAATGATAAAACTGAGCGTAAGTAAAAGAACAAATCCATTTTTATTCATTTTTCCTGACAGATAACAGGGTAAAAGAGTTCAAGGTCTTCTTTCTTTATAAATATCCCTATTCCTTCTGGCAATTTTTTATCAGAAAAAGAGTTTTTCCATTCCCCATCTTCTAAAAATGAAAAGTATATTTCATCACAGTCTCTTATTATTGGGAAGCAGAATGTATAATTGTAAAGAAGGTTTTCTTCTTTTCTCCATAATTCATCTTTCCCAAGATTACTTTTCACCTCATAATTTACCTTTACAGGGTAAGAAAAACCTCTCCTTTTTGTAATGAAAGATATACTTTTGGAGGAAAATGAGCATTCTTCTTTTTCAAAAAAGATTGATTTTATCTCTGTTGAAAAATTTTTCAAAAAACCTATCAATCTTTCCATTTCTCCATAATTTTCCATAATTCTTGAAGAATTGAGAGCGATTGTGTTGAAAGTTGCATATAGTAAAGAGAAAATTATTGCAGTGATTAAGATTGTTACAAGTATTTCCAGCAGTGTAAAACCCTTCTTTTTATTCTTCATTTTCTTCAACCAGAGGAATAATAAACTTCAATTCTTCATTCTTAAAGTTTATCTTCAATACTCCAACTTTCCATTCAGATTTTTCTTTTTCAGTCTCTGATTTCAGAAGGTCATTGAATGAGACTTCCCATTTATATTCTTCATAAGGGGGTGGAAAATTTCCACTTTTTTCTTCCTGGTTTAACTTTAACTCCTCAATTTTCTTTTTTGCAAGGATAATTGCAATTTCAGTATCCCTTTTTATTTTTAAATTTCTGATATTTATAAGATAATTCTCAAGACATATTGCCCCAGCAATTCCAAGGAGTGCAATACTTATCATTGCCTCAAGAAGCGTAAAACCTTTCTTTTTAAATATTCTCAAAATAGACTTCCCCTTCATAGATTTCTATATTTTCAGAATAAGGATAAAGAAATACTGTGAATGTTTCCCCATTATATAAATTTTCAAGGTAAATCATACCATATTCTTTGGTTCTATCAGGAAAGAATGTAAAGGTTATCGTTCCTGATTCTTTCTCTTCTTTTGAATTTTTTGCTCTGAATATGAAAATCCCTTCAGGTAAGTTTTCAATCTCCAGTTTCTTTTCTTCCCCTTCTTTTGAAATTAAATATTTCTGGTTGTCAAGGTCAATTGTTAAATAAATTATCTCTCTTTCTTTAAATGACTTTTCTGAAATTATTTTAAGCAGGTTTATCAATTCAAAAGCAGGGTTTTCTCTCCTCTCAGATAGGATGGATTTTAAATTCGGAACCGCCAGTGAAAAAAAAAGGCGAGTATAAGAAGAACCATTGTCAGTTCTATTAAAGTAAATCCTTTATTTTTAAAGTTCCGAACTTGAAATATCTGCATCTGGCCCCTCTCCACCTTCTTTCCCATCTCTTCCATATGAGATAATTTCATATTCTTCGCCATGCCTTCCTGGGCTTAAATAGATATAATCATTTCCCCAAGGGTCTTTCGGTATCTTCTTTTTTTCAAGATATCCACCCTCTCTCCATTTTTTGGGAATCCTTCCTGTTGTTGGTTTCTCTATCAGGGCTCTCAATCCCTGCTCAGTGCTTGGATAAAATCCATTATCAAGATAGAATAGTTTCAAAGCAGCTTCAAAGTTTTTAATCTGCAATTTTGCTGATGTAATTTTTGCCTGTTCAATTCTTCCAAATATTCGTGGCATAATTAAAGTTGCAAGTATTCCAAGAATTACAATTACTGCCATCAATTCTATGAAAGTGAATCCTCTTTTGTCCATTTTTTCTATTTTATTGACTGACTTATCTGGAAAATCGGTAATAATACAGAAATTACCAAAAATCCAACAAATACTGCCATAAATAAAATCATACCCGGTTCAATCAATCTTATCAAGAAAGTTGATTTATGAGTAATTTCTTCCTCATAGATATTTGCTATTTTATCAAGCATTTCAGGTAAATTTCCACTTTTTTCTCCAGCATCTATAAGTTGTGTTACAATATAAGGGAAAAATTTGCTCTTTTTAAATCCAGAAGATAGACTCCCTCCCTTTGAAAGGAATTCTCTTATATTTTCAACTTCCCTTTTTATAAGAGGGCTGTATATTACCTTTTCTGATATTTTTAAACTTTCAAGAATTTCCACCCCTCCATCAAGAAGTGTTGATAGAGTTCTTGTAAAGTTCACTATCTCCCCTTTTATGAAAATATCTCTTAAGAAAGGTATACCCATGCGGATTTTATCAATAAATTGTATCTTTCTTTCCTGTGGGATGAGTTTTTTAAAAGAAAGGAAAATAACTATTATTGAAGGGAAAATAACAAACCAGAAATTTTTAAAGAAATTGCTTATTTTCATAAGAATAATCGTTGGAAGCGGTAAGGTGAGAGATATTTCATTGAATATTCTTGTAATTGTTGGGGAGACAAAGGTAAAGATGAAAATTATAACCAGTAAAGCAACTATTGACATTAAAATGGGATATGTCATAATTCCAAGGATTTTATTCCTGAAGGATATTTTCTTTTCAAGAAAGTTAGAGATTCTGAAAAGGATTAAATCAAGAGTTCCACTCTCCTCCCCTGCTTTCACCATTGAGACCATCATTTCAGAAAAATACTGGGGATATCTTGAAATTGCCTCTGAAAAACTTTTCCCTTCCCTTATTCTTTTCTGTATATCTTCATACATTGATTTCAATTTTCCATCTCTCATCTGGGAAATTAAAGATGTTAAACCTTCATCTAAGGGGACTCCAGAGTTTATCAATGTGGCAAGTTCTCTTATTGAAATTGCGATATCTTCAGTTTTAACCCTTAAAGGGATGGAGAATTTTTCCTCTCCTTTTTTCTCTTTCAGATTTATGACAAATATTCCATTCTCCTTCAAAATTTTTTTAACATTTTTGATATCCTTACCCTCAATTTCTCCAGTAATCCTTTTTCCTTTTGGATTTAGACCTGTATAAATAAATACTCCCATTTATATTTCCTGGGTTACTCTTAAAACTTCACTTATTGTTGTCAATCCCCTCTTTGCTTTTTCTATACCATCCATTCTTAAAGTTTTCAATCCCTTTTTCTCTATTGCATAATTTTTTATTACATTGGAAGATGCCCTTTCCATTATTAATTTCCGTATATTTTCATCTATCACAAGAAGTTCAAATATCCCTGTTCTTCCATAATAACCTGTATACAGACACTTTTCACATCCTTTCCCTTCCATAAAATTGGCATCTTCAATTTTTCCAGATGGAATTATTTCTTGTATGACAGATGGAGGAATTTCAACAGGTTCTGAACATTCAGGGCAGTTTAGTCTCACAAGTCTCTGTGCCATAACACCTATAAGAGAAGATGCTATAAGATATGGTTCTATACCCATATCAAGTAATCTTGTAATTGCACTTGCAGAATCATTTGTATGGAGAGTGCTGAATACAAGGTGCCCTGTTAAAGATGCCTGAATAGCCATTTCAGCTGTTTCCAGGTCTCTTATCTCTCCAACCATTATGATATCAGGGTCATGCCTTAAGATTGAACGCAGCCCATTTGCAAAAGTCAAACCGGCTTTTGGATTTATCTGGATCTGGTTTATCCCTTCAATATTGTATTCCACAGGGTCTTCAAGTGTTATTATATTTACTTCCCTTTTGTTTATTCTTGAGAGAGCAGAATAAAGAGTTGTCGTTTTTCCACTTCCTGTTGGTCCAGTAATGAGAATAATTCCATGGTCATAATGTATCAATTTGTTGAAAAGTTCATAAGTATTCTCAAGGAGTCCAAGATTTTCCATCTCAAGAAGAAAAGATGACTGGTCAAGTAATCTTAAAACTGCAGATTCACCAAAAAATGTTGGGACTATTGAAACTCTTATATCAATTTTTCTTCCGTCAACTTTTATCGTCGTTCTACCATCCTGAGGTATTCTTTTTTCAGCAATATTCAGACCTGAAATTATTTTAATTCGTGAGATTATTGCAGGCTGGTATCTCTTCGGTAATTGGAAAATATCATGCAAAACTCCATCTATTCTGAACCTTATATTGAAAGAATTTTCAAGTGTCTGCAGGTGTATATCGCTTGCCCTCATTGATAAAGCTCTGTAGATAATCTGGTTTACAAGTCTTATTACAGGGGCTTTATTTGCAAGGTCAAGTAAATTTGTGGTCTCTTTATCTATTTCCTTCTGTAGTTCAGCGATTTCCTCCTCTTTTAAATCATTCACTATTTTTTCTGATGAACTTGGATGGTAATAATATTTCTCAAGACATTCCAGAATTTTTTCAGAATCCGATTTTGCAATCTTTACATCTTTATTCAAAATTGATTTTATCTCCCCTATGTCTATCTTGAGAGGGTCATCACCAACAATGATTATATTCCCATCTTCTCCTCTTACAGGGATAATGCAATTTTTCTGCAAAAAGGAATAGGGGAATTTATTCATCAAATCTGGCTCAATAAATTTTTCTATATCTTTGATGAACGGGAAGTTATTATTCTTCATTTTTTATATCTTTAAGGATTTCTTCTTTTTCTTCTCTTATTTTTTCTGCTTCCTCAAAACTTGTAATTATATGGGGTGTGATGAATATTAAAAGGTTTGTCTTTATATTTTTCTTGCTCTCTTTCTGGAAAAGTTTTCCAATTAGAGGTATATCTCCAAAGAAAGGTACTTTGTGGACTGTGGTTTCTGTATCATTTCTCATAAGTCCTCCAAGAACAATTGTCTGGTTGTTTGGCACTATTAAAGTTGTTTCAGCAGACCTTTTTGCAGTTGTCGGTGCTTCAGGGATTCCACCTTCTACCAGTTTGGTAACTTCCTGTTTAATCTTCAATTTAACATATTTATCCTGGCTTATCTGTGGAGTTATTTTGAGGATAATTCCAACATCTTTATACCCGTAACTTTTTATTATATCACCACCAGGGGTTCCCTGTGTCCCGCTTATAAATCTTGTCTCTTTAATATATGGGATATTTTCACTGATATTGATTGTTGCTTCCTGGTTGTCTGCTGT
>QNCF01000036.1 GCA_003644395.1 Candidatus Omnitrophota bacterium | reverse complement strand
TTCTTATGCATCTTCAAAATTAAAGAGACCCATTCTGTTTGTCCACCAAATTTGATCTTTTCAGTTTTGGAAAAATAAAATTTAACAATGAAGATTTTATATGTAATTCCAAATCTTGAAATAGGCGGAACTGAGAAACATCTTTACTATCTTGCTTCTGGAATGAGAAGAAAGGGATATTCTGTAAAAATTGTATGTCTGGAAAAACTGGGAGAACTTGGAAAGATAATGGAAAGGGAAGGGTTTGATGTAAATGTTCTTAAGATAAACAAATCTTACAATCCATTGATAGTTTTAAAATTAGGAAGAATTTTGAAAGAATTCAAACCTGATGTTCTCCATACTTACCTTTTTGGCTTCCATCTATGGGCAGGAGTTGCAGGTAAGTTTTTAAAAGTTCCTCTGATTATCTCCTCCAGAAGACAGATACCAATCTGGAGAAAATGGTATCATAAGATTTTTACTGATATTGGTAATCTTTTCACTGATTACATTATATGCTGTTCAAAAGCGGTAAAGGAATTTGTAATTGAGAAAGAAATGGTGTGGAATAAAAAAGTAAAGGTAATTTATAATGGTATTCTTTTCCCTAAGGTTAAAATTGAGAATAAACCAGAAAAATTAAGATGTATAGGTGTGGTTGCAAACTTTAATGAAGAGAAAGGTCATATATATTTGATAAAAGCCACAAAATTACTTATAAAAGAATTTCCTGATATTGAAGTAAGACTTGCTGGAAAAGGGAAACTCGAAGGTTTTATAAAAGAAAAAGTTAAGGAATATGGACTTGAAAAAAATATCTTTTTTGAAGGACAGATAGAGGATGTATTCGCTTTTCTTGATAAAATAGATATTTTTGTTTTACCATCTATCAGTGAAGGATTACCAAATGCTGTTATAGAGGCTCTTTATATGGAAAAACCTGTGGTGGCAACAAAAGTTGGCGGTATTTCTGAGGTAATAATTTCTGGCAAAAATGGGATTCTTGTAAGGCCGAAAAATCCAGAAGAACTTGCAGATGCAATTAAATTTTTAATTAAAAATCCAGAGTTTGCTATAATGATTGGTAAAGAAGGCAGGAAAACAGTGAGTGAAAAGTTTTCTTATGAGAGGATGGTGGAGGAGTACTCAGCAGTTTATAATATGAGATAAAATGGAATTTGGAGAGGGAATATTTATCTATAAGGGAAGAGAATTTAAGGGGAAAATTCTGATTGATACAAAGTTATATATTTGTGGAGAGAGAGAATATGTGGAAACATATGTTCCACTTGAAAAGATTGAAAGGATAAAATTGAGAAAAAACAGGATTGAAATTGATGTTACACCTTCTATAGTTTCAGCATATACAGTTGTAATTTACACCGATAGAAAAAATCTTAAAAAACTTGCATATTTTCTTGCTGAAAAACTTGGGCTTAAGAAAAAAATTTTAAAATCTGAATGGTACAGTACTGACCTGCAAAGTTGAAGATGGTTAATTTGCAATATCTTACAAAATTATTTTAATTTTCCGCATCTTGTGCATTTAGTTATCCCTGCAGAATCCACTATAAAAGTTGTCTCTTCACCAGATTTACAGCATGCACACTTACCCTTAAAAACAAATTCTATTGGTGGTGTGCATGTAATCTTTTTACCACACCAGGTGCAGACTATTCCATCTTCAACAATTTTAAAAGTAGCGACATCTTTTTTACAGCATTCACAGCATAATCCTTCAACTTTATCCTTTTCTATCTTTGCCATCTCTTACAAAAATTATATCTTAAATTAAAAAATTTTTCATCTCCAGAAGAAAAAGAGCGATTAACACCTGAAATTTTCCATTCTTGACATTACTCTTAAAAGAAAAGATAATTTAGAAAGCCCTGAAAGGTAAATTAAAAATGAGAAATCTATTTTTTCTTATAATCCTTTTTGGAGGTGTAAGTCTTTTTGGAGATATAGCTTATGAGGGAGCAAGGAGTATAACAGGCCCTTTTCTTTTCAGCCTTGGAGCGACTGCTTCTATAGTTGGATTGGTCTGCGGAATTGGTGAATTTCTTGGATACAGTCTGAGATTTTTTTCAGGTTATTTTTCTGACAGAACAAAATCTTACTGGCTATTCACAATTACTGGCTATTCACTCATTCTTTCAATCCCATTTCTTGGTTTTGCAAAAACATGGCAATTTGCAGCAATATTCATTATCCTTGAAAGAATTGGAAAAGCGATAAGGACACCTTCAAGAGATACAATACTTTCCTATGCTACTAAAAAAGTGGGAAGAGGTTTTGGTTTTGGTATCCATGAAGCATTTGACCAGCTTGGAGCAATAATTGGCCCTTTGATTTTCACACTTATCCTGATGAAAGGGAAAAGTTACAGTTATGGATTCAGGATGATGTTTATACCTGTTGTTATTTTAATTTCCATTTTGCTATTTGCGAAAAGAAAATATCCTGAACCTGAGAAATTTGAAGTTGAGAAGGAAAAAGGAGAAAATCTACCTTTTATATTTTTTCTTTATGTTTTCTTTACTTTCTTAAGCACTGCTGGATTTATAAATTTCCAGTTGATATCCTATCACTTGAAATTTAAAGAGGTTATAAAGCCTTCATATATCCCATTGTTTTACCTTATTGCAATGGGAATAGATGGAATTTTTGCATTAATTATAGGTAAAATTTATGATAAAAAGGGATTGAAGACTCTTATAATTTTACCTTTTATAATGATGGTTTTACCTTTTTTTGTATTTACAGAGAGTGTTATCCCTGTGGTATCTGGAATAATACTGTGGGGAATAAGTATGGGAATACAGGAAACAATTATCAGGGCAGCGATTGCAGATATTACTCCCATCAAGAAAAGAGGTATAGCGTATGGTATTTTTAATTTAGGATATGGAGCAGGATGGTTTGCAGGAAGTAGCCTGGTTGGATTTTTTTATCAGAATTTTAAAAATTTAATTTATGTGTATGTCATTTTGGTTGAAATATGTTCTTTGCTTATATTAAAAAATATAATAAAGAAAAATGGAAATTGAAGAAATAATTGAAAAAATAAGAAAATTCGCTATAGAAAAAAAACTCACTGTTTATCTTGTTGGGGGATATCTGAGGGATAAATTTCTCAGGAGGAAAAGCAAAGATGTTGATATAGTGATGGAATTTGATGCTTTAAAATTTGCAAAAGAATTTTCTGAAAAATATGGATTTCCAGAACCTGTATTTTATGGAAGATTTGGAACTGCAATGGTGGAGGTGGATGGAATAAAGATAGAATTTGCCACATGCAGGAAAGAAAGTTATCCAGAAGATTCAAGAAAGCCAGAAGTTTTTCCTGCCACCATTTATGAGGATTTAAAAAGGAGAGACTTCACAATAAATGCAATTGCAAAAAACCTAATCACAGGAGAAATTATAGACCCATTTGATGGAAAGAAAGATTTAAAAAGGAAGATTATAAGAACTCCCATTGACCCTGATAAGACATTTTATGATGACCCATTGAGGATTTTAAGAGGAATAAGATTTGCTGCAAGATTTAAATTTAAGATAGAAGAAAGAACAAAGGAGGGAATGAAGAAGAATGTATTCAGGTTGAAAATTGTAAGTATAGAAAGGATAAGTGAGGAAATAATGAAAATGCTTGAAGCAACTCAACCTTCAATAGCATTCTATCTTCTTGAAGAAATAGGTGCTCTGCAATTAATTCTTCCTGAAGTTTCGGCTCTTAAAGATAAAGATAATCTCATTGATATAAAACCTGAAGAAAGACAATGGAAAGAACTTTTCACACATACCATGAAAACTCTTGATAATATAAGCAAACATACAAAAAATGTGTATTTAAGGCTTGCTGCTCTTCTTCACGATATAGGAAAACCAAAGACTTTGAGAATTGAAAAAGGGAAAGTAAGTTTCCATGGACATGAGTTTGTTGGAGAAAGGATGGCTGATTCTATATGTAAAAGGTTGAAAATAGGAGAAAAGGAGACAGAATTTATTAAAAAAATGATAAGGTATCATTTAAGACCACATCTTCTTGCAAAGGAAAATCCCACTGATAGAGGAATAAGGAGATTTATAAAAGAAGTGGGAAAAGATATGAAATCTCTATTTATATTAGCAAGAGCAGACCTTACCAGTCAAAATCCTCAAAGAGTAAGAGAAGCTCTTGAAAGGCTGGATAATCTTGAAAAAAGAATAAAGGAAGTGAATAAAAGAGATAAGATTTCTTCCTTTAAACTTGCAATTGATGGATTTGATATCATGGAAATTCTGGATTTAAAACCAGGTAAAATTGTGGGGCAGGTTAAAAAATATCTGGAAAATATGGTTCTTGAAGGGAATCTTCCAAATAAGAAAAGGAAATTAAAGAAATTTTTGAAGGAGAATAAAGAGGAAATTTTACAAAAGGCTTATGAAATGGTAAGTTATACTTGAGTGTGATGGAGATTGAAAAAGAAAGGAAGGTAGGGATAAGTGCATGCCTTATAGGGGAAGATTGTAGATATGATGGTAAAAATTCGTTGATTAAAGAGATAATAGAGGCTATTCCTTCGGAAAAACTTGTGCCTGTCTGTCCAGAAGTACTTGGTGGACTTCCTGTCCCAAGAGATTATGCGGAAATTCAGAATGGAAGTGGAGAAGATGTAATTGAAGGAAGAGCAAAAGTTATTACTTATAAGGGGGCTGATATAACTGAGAATTATTTAAAAGGCGCTTACAGGTGTCTGGAAATTTTTAAGAAAGAAGGTGTAAAATTTGCAATTTTTAAGAGCAAAAGTCCTTCCTGTGGAGTGGGTCAGATTTATGATGGGACATTTTCAAAAAGATTGAAGGAAGGTAACGGAGTAACCACTGCCCTTCTTATTAAAAATGGTATAAAGGTTATAAGGGAGGAAGATTTTTTAAAAAATAAAAAATGAAAATGGATATTATCTGGGCTCCCTGGAGAATGGGTTATATTCTGAAAAAGAAGAAAAAAGGTTGTATTTTCTGTTCAATGAAGAAAGGAAAGGATGATGAGAAAAATTTTGTGGTGGGAAGAGGCAAATTTTCCTTTGTTGTTTTAAATATCTTTCCTTACAACAATGGGCATCTGATGATTGCTCCTTACAGACATATAAAGAATATAGAAAATTTAAAAGAAGATGAAGAAAGAGAGATTTTAAAACTTTTGAGAATTTCCATAAAGATTCTTAAGAAAATTTTAAAACCAGAAGGTTTTAATATTGGAATTAATATAGGAAAAGTAAGCGGTGCAGGTGTGGAAGGCCATTTACATATCCATATTGTTCCAAGATGGGAAGGAGATACAAACTTTATGCCTGTAATTTCAGAAACAAAAGTAATCCCTCAGTCTTTAAAAGAACTTTATAAAATTTTAAGGGAAGAGTTTGAAAAATGTATATAGCAGATTTCCATATCCATTCAAAGTATAGCAGAGCCACAAGTAAAAATATGGAGGTAGATGAGATAGTGAGATGGGCAAAATATAAAGGAATAAATTTAATAGGAACAGGCGATTTTACTCATTTTTTGTGGCTTTCTGAATTGAAGGAAAAACTTAAAGAGACTGAAAGGTTTGGAATTTATACTTATAATGGAGTTGATTTCATTCTTACTGCAGAAGTATGTAATATTTTTGAGAAAAAAGGGAAAATCAAGAAAATCCATAATGTTATTTTTCTTCCCAGTTTTGATAAAGTTGAAAAACTCAATTCAATCCTTGAAAGATATGGAGAACTGAATGTGGATGGAAGACCTGTTCTTCAAATGGAAGCAAAGGAGTTAATTAAAATTGTTCTGGAAGTTGATAAGGATGGTTTTGTTGTTCCTGCTCACATATGGACACCTCATTTTTCACTTTTTGGTTCCAATTCTGGATTTGATAGAATTGAAGATTGTTTTGAAGAATATACAGATTATATATTTGCACTTGAAACAGGTTTAAGTAGCGACCCTGCCATGAACTGGATGCTTCCATCTCTTGATAGATTTACACTGATTTCAAATTCAGATGCTCATTCTCCAGCAAAACTCGGAAGGGAAGCAAATGTTTTTAAAAATAAATTTGATTTTTTAAAATTGAAGGATATTCTGAAGAATAAAGATAAAAATGAGTTTCTTTTTACAATTGAATATTTTCCTGAAGAAGGAAAATACCATTATGATGGTCACAGGCACTGTAAGGTCTGTTTTTCTCCTGAAGAATCTTTAAAACACAACAATATATGTCCTGTATGTGGAAGGAAGATTACAATCGGTGTTTTACACAGAGTTTACCAACTTTCTGAAAGAAAATTTGGCGAAAAGCCTCCAGATTACATAGATTATAAAAAATTGGTTCCTCTTGACCAGATTATAGGGTTTGTTATAGATAAAGCTCCGGAATCACAGGTTGTAAAAAATGAATATTTAAAAATAGTGAATAGGATTGGTTCAGAATTTGAAATTCTCCTTAATATTCCAGAAGAAGAGCTTTACAAAAATATGGAAAGAAAAGTTGCTCAGGGAATAGTGAATGTTAGAAAAGAAAAGGTTAAAATCCAGCCAGGTTATGATGGAGAATTTGGGAAAATTGAAATCCTTTTTGATACTGAAGAGGATAAGGAGCAGCAGACCCTTTTTTAATTTCTTTTATTTCAAATTTATCCAGAAGGAAAAATCTTTATTATTCAGAATCTTATCTTTTCTGATTTCCCCTTTTTCTTTAATCTATCTTGGAATAGTTGAAATTAAAAGGATTGTGAGCAAAAAATTTAAACTTTCATGCCATGTGATAAGCGTGGGAAATATTACAATGGGAGGAACAGGAAAAACAACTGTTGTTAAATTTCTTGCTGAAAGATTTCTTTCTCTTGGTAAAAAAGTGGCAATTATTACTTCTGGTATTGGAGGGGATAGAAGTTTTATTTATGGAAAAGGGGAAGATTTAAGGAAGAATAAAGATGTTGGGGATGAAGTACTGCTTCTTTCAAATAATCTACCGCATGTTTATATTGTCAAAGGGAAGAATAAATTGAAACTGGTCCATTTTGCTGAAAAAGAAATTTCGCCTGATATAATAATTATTGATGATGGATTCCACTGTTATGGAATTGAGAAATCTCTTGATATAGTTGTAATAGATGGAACGAGAAAGCCTGGAAAACTTGTATTGCCTTCTGGCATTCTGAGGGAACCTTTTAAAAATTTGAAGAGAGCAGATTTTTTTATCCTCAACCATGCAAATCTTATGGAAAACAATGATATAGAAAAAAGACTGGAAAAATTTAAAAAGAAGATATTCTATATGTGGTACAGAATAGGAGAGATTAAAAATTTAAATGGAAAAAGAATTTCTCCTTCAGAGATAAAAGGAAAAAGGGTGGTGGCTTTTGCTGGAATAGGTAATCCCTTCAGTTTTTTCTCTCTTATTTTAAAACTCAAACCTGAAATTGTTTATGGTATCCCTTTCCCAGACCATTTTAAATATAAATACAGAGATTACAAGGAGATAAAAAAAATATTTTTCACAACTTCCTCCCATTTTATCCTTACCACTGAAAAGGATATATATAAATTGGAGAATTTCCAGGATATTGAAAATCTTTATTTTGTAAAAATTGAACCAGTAATTGATGAAAGAATGTGGGAAGAGATTTCAAAAATAGGTCTTTGACATTATTGAAAGTGAGGAATAAAATTTTATCAAAGGAGGGGTAAAATGGCTTTCAGTGTAAAGAAATTCGTCAGGGAAAAGATAAAGGAGATAAAAGAAAAAGTGAAGGATAAAAAAGCTTTATGTGCAACTTCTGGAGGAGTGGACAGTATGACATGTGCCTTTCTTGCCTATAAAGCCATCAATAAAAATCTGATAGTTCTTTATCTTGACAATGGGCTTATGAGAGAAGGGGAGGTAAAGAGAATAAGTGAAATTTTTGAAAAGAAAGGGATTGAACTCCAGATCTGGGATGTGAAGAAAAACTTTTTTGAAGCACTGAAAGGAAAGATTGACCCTGAAGAGAAGAGGAAAGCATTCAGAGATGTATTTTACAGAACTCTCAGTCAGGCAGTAAGGAGTTATTCAGCAGAATTTTTAATCCAGGGAACAATAGCAGCAGATATCATTGAAACTCAAAAAGGGATAAAGACCCAGCATAATGTTCTTTCACAGATAGGACTTGACCCGATACGTTATGGACTTAAAATAATTGAACCGCTTAAAGAACTTTATAAACATCAGGTAAGAGAAGTTGCAAAAGAAATAGGATTACCAAAAGAAATTTATAACAAACAGCCATTTCCAGGCCCAGGTCTTGCCACAAGAATTATTGGAGAGGTAACCCCTGAAAAGGTGGAAAAACTCCAGATTGCCACTTCAATAATAGAAAAAGAAATCAAAAGTCCCAAAGTCTTTCAGGCTTTCCCTGTACTTTTTAATGATAAAGCGACAGGTATAATAAACGGTAAAAGAGCATATGGTGATATTATTGCTATAAGAGTTGTTGAATCAAAAGATGCTATAACTGCAAAGCCTTACAGAATCCCATGGCCAAAACTTGAAAAAATAAGGGATAAAATTTTAAAGAAAGTTCCAGGTGTGGTAAAGGTTGTTTACGATATTACCCCAAAACCTCCCAGTACTATTGAATATGTCTGAAAAAGAAAGTAAAAAAGTAGTTATTCTCGGAGGTGGTCCTAACAGAATTGGGCAGGGAATAGAATTTGATTATTGTTGTGTCCATGCTTCTTTTGCTCTTAGAGAAGAGGGATATGAAAGTATTATGGTTAACTGTAATCCTGAAACTGTAAGTACAGATTACGATACTTCAGATAAACTTTATTTTGAACCCATAACAGTTGAGGATGTTCTGAATATAGTGGAGAGGGAAAAACCAATAGGTTTAATTCTCCAGTTTGGAGGGCAGACCCCTTTAAAACTTGCAATTCCACTACAGGAAGAAGGAGTTAGAATTCTCGGAACAAGCCCTGATGCAATTGATATAGCAGAGGACAGAGAAAGATTCAGGCAACTTTTAGAGAAATTATCCCTTAAACAGCCTCCAAATGCGACTGCAACTTCCTACCAGGAAGCAAAAAATATAGCTTCTAAAATAGGTTATCCAATCCTTGTAAGACCTTCATATGTTCTTGGTGGTAGAGCGATGGAAATAGTCTATGATGAGAATTCTCTGAAAGAATTTATGGAAAAAGCGGTTGAAGTTTCTCCCAAACACCCAATTTTAATAGATAAATTCCTTGAGGATGCAATTGAGGTGGATGTTGATGCTATATGTGATGGGAAAATATGTGTTATCGGTGGAATAATGGAGCATATTGAAGAAGCAGGTATTCATTCAGGTGATAGTGCAATGGTTCTTCCTCCATATAGTCTTGGAGAAAAAATAATAAATGAAATAAAAGAGGCAACAAAAAAACTTGCCTTGGAACTCAATATCCAGGGATTGATAAATATTCAGTATGCAATAAAAAATGATGAACTGTATGTTCTGGAGGTTAATCCAAGGGCTTCAAGAACAATCCCATTTGTCAGTAAAACAATAGGGGTCCCTCTTGCAAAACTTGCCACAAAAATTATGATTGGAAAAACACTTGAAGAACTTGGATTTGTAAAAGAAGTTTCTGTAAAACATTTTGCTGTAAAAGAGTCTGTATTTCCATTCAACAGATTTCCAGGGGTTGATGCAGTATTGGGTCCTGAAATGAAATCCACTGGAGAAGTGATAGGTATAGACAGAACATTTGAAATGGCATATGCAAAAAGTCAGCTTGCAGCAGGGCAGAGATTACCACTTTCAGGAACAATTTTTGTAAGTGTGAAAGATAAAGACAAACCATCTATTTATCCTATTGTAAAAGAATTTGAAAAACTGGGCTTTAAAATATATGCAAGTTCAGGAACAGGAAAATTTCTTCAGAGCAAAGGGATTAATGTGAAGATTATACCAAAAGTTTATGAAGGAAGACCAAATGTTGTTGACTATATGAAAAATAATGAAATTTCCCTCATAATAAACACTCCTTCCGGGAAGAAACCAAGAAAAGATATAGTTTCAATAAGAACAATTGCAGTCAATAGAGGAGTTCCTCTTGTAACAACAGTTCCTGGTGCGAAAGCAACTCTTCTTGCAATAAAAAAATTGATTGAGAGCAAAATTGAGGTATGCAGTTTACAGGAATACCACCAGGCACTTAAAAATTCATAATTATGGTGGTGATTATCAATTATGGGGCGGGTAATATTTATAGTGTATTTATGGCAATAAAAAAGATTGGAATGGATGTGATTATTACTTCTGACTGGAAAGATTTGGAAAAATCTGATTTTATAATTCTTCCAGGAGTTGGTGCTTTTGGAGATGGTATGAAAAATTTAAGGGAAAGAGGTCTGGATAAGGCAATCAAAAAAGAAATTGAGAAAAATAAACCTTTTCTTGGTATATGCCTTGGACTTCAACTTTTATTTTCTGAAAGCGAAGAAGGAGATTGTGAAGGACTTGGATTGATAGATGGAAAGGTTAAAAGATTTAAATTTGAAAATCTTGTAGTTCCACATATGGGCTGGAATCGTGTAAAATTTGAAAATCCTTCATTTCCCCTTTTTGAAGGTATACCTGATAAAACATTTTTTTATTTTGCTCATTCCTATTATGCTCAGCCTGAAGAAAAACTGTTAATAGAAGGTACAACTGAATATGGAATAAGATTCCCTTCAATTGTAAGATTGAAAAATATAATAGGAGTCCAGTTCCATCCTGAGAAAAGTGGAGATTACGGAATTTTATTTTTGAAAAACTTTCTTCAATGCAAATGGTTACAAAAAGAATAATTCCATGTCTTGATGTGAAGGATGGGAAGGTTGTTAAGGG